>JBBECO010000270.1:0-10678 GCA_040881785.1 Vicinamibacterales bacterium | reverse complement strand
CCCCGGGGAGCACCGTTCATTGACACCACGGCGTCACGACCGGTAGTATCTAGGTTTCTCCGCAGGTTTTTCGCTCGATACAGGGGTTGTCATCATGAAACGTACTTTCCAGCCAAACCGCCGGCACCGTGCGAAGACCCACGGGTTTCTGACGCGGATGGCGACCAAGAACGGGCGCCTGGTGCTCAAGCGCCGCCGCGCCAAGGGGCGGAAGCGCCTGACGGTTTCCTCGTCGTAGCGCCAGAGGCGCGATGCCGTCGCACCGCTTCGGCAAGTCTCAACGCGTGCGCCGGCGGAGCGAGTTTCAGCACGCTTTCGACGCCGGCTACCGGGTGTCGTCCCGGTATTTCACGTTGATTCTGACGCCGGGGGCCACGCCGACCAGCAGGCTCGGCATCGTGGCGTCCCGGAAGCTGGGCGACGCGGTCCACCGCAATCGAGCCAAACGGTTGATCCGTGAGGTCTTCAGGCATCTCGATCACCTCCCGGCTGGCGTGGACGTCGTCGTTATCCCTCGTCGCGAACTTTTCAATGCTCCCTTCAGCGATCTCGACCGGGACTTCCGCGCCGCATGGCGTCGAGGCGTCGCACGACTGCAGCCGGCCCATGCCGGATAAGGCCGCGCGCCACCGCCAGCACCCGCGTCCGGGCCCTGCGCAGCGCATGGTGCTGGGAGCGATCCGCGGGTACCAACTGGCGTTCGCCCCCATGTACGCCGGTTCCTGCCGGTATCTCCCTTCCTGTTCAGAGTACGCCCGCGAGGCGATCGAGCGGCACGGCGTCCTGCGCGGAGGCGCGCTCGCGATGCGGCGCCTGATGCGCTGCCATCCCTTTGGGGGCCATGGACTGGATCCAGTACCCGCCTTCGCTCCTTCTGAGCTTCGGCGTGGCAAGCCCGATCCCGCTCCCTCTGAGCTGCATCGCTGCACGCCCGCTGACAATTCAAGCACTCACTAATGGAAAAACGCGTTCTCCTGGCGATCGTTCTCTCCTTCATCGTGCTCTACGGGTATCAGGCGATCTTCCCTCCGCCGGAGCCGCAGAAGCCGGCGCCCGCCCCGCAGACGCCCGCGACGCCCGCACCGGGCGCCCAGCCGGGCCCTCCCGCGACGACCCCCGGGGCGCCAGCCGCGCAGCCCCCGGCGGCCGAGGCGGTGGAACAGGCACCGGGCGCAGCCCCCGTCGTGGCCGACACCGCGGAGCGTGACATCACCTTCGAGAACGGGTCGGTGCTGGCGATCTTCTCGACACGCGGCGGCGTGATCAAGAGCTGGCGGCTGAAGAAATATCTCAACCCGGCGAAGGAGCCCCTGGAACTGGTCCCGCAGGATGCCCCGGCGGGTCTGCCGAAGCCGTTGACGCTCTCGGTCAGCGACCCGGCGATCTCAAAGACGCTCGCCGAGGCGCTCTATCGTCCGAGCGCGACAGCCATCGACGCGTCGACCTCGCCGCAGACGCTGACCTTCGAGTATCAGGACGCCGGAGGGCTCGCGGTCCGCAAGGATTTCACGTTCGACCCGCAGTCGCCGTACGTGATTCGTGTCTCGGCGCAGGTGACCCGTGGATCGGAATCACTGCTGCCCACGATCCAGTGGGGTCCGGCCATCGGCTCGAAGCTGGAGGTCAATACCAGCAGCTACAACGCGCCGCCGAGACCCATCTACTACACCGACGACGACGTGGAGCGGATCGGCGCATCCGATGTCGCGGAGATTGCGAATCAACAGGGCACGTACGGGTTTGCGGGTGTCGACGACCACTACTTCCTCAGCGCCGCCGTCGATCCAGATCAGCGGCTGCAGTTGAACTACCAGGTGGTGCCGGTGCTCTCCGCGGATCCCGCCGAGGACCCGCCGCCACCGTACGTCGCCTGGGCGGTCACGTTTGCGGAAGCGCCGGACGGCAAGGCGTTCTTCTTCGGCCCCAAGGATTTCGACGTGCTCGCGGCGGTCGATCGCGACCTCGTTCGCGCGATCCACTTCGGCATCTTCTCGTGGTTCGTGGTGCCGCTGCTCCGCGCGCTCAAGTGGCTCAACGTCTACATCGGCAATTACGGCTGGTCGATCATTGCCCTGACGGTCTTGATCAACATCGTGATGTTCCCGCTGCGCCACAAGAGCGTGGTGTCGATGCGCAAGATGCAGGAGATCCAGCCCGAGGTGAAGGCGATCCAGGATCGCTACTCGAAGCTGAAGATGACCGACCCGGCGCGGCAGAACATGAACAAGGAGATGATGCAGCTCTACAAGGAGCGCGGCGTCAATCCGGCCAGCGGGTGCGTGCCGATGCTGCTGACGCTGCCGGTGCTGTTCTCGTTCTACGCCATGCTCTCGGTGGCCATCGAGTTGCGGGGCGCGCCGTTCATCGGCTGGATCAAGGACCTCTCGGTCTACGATCCGCTGTTCATCACCCCGGTGCTCATGGGCGCGACGCAGTTCGTCCAGACGCGGATGACGCCGTCCACGGCCGACCCGATGCAGCAGCGCATCATGATGTTCATGCCGCTGATGTTCATGTTCATGTTCATCTGGGCGCCGAGCGGCCTCGTGCTGTACTGGACGGTGAGCAACCTCTGGGCGATCGGCCAGCAGGCACTGACGAACAAGATAATCGGCCCGCCGGTCGTGCGCACCGTGCGGCCTCCGGCCGAGCGCAAGGTGAAGAGCGCGGGCGGCGGCAAGTCCGCGGCCGCGAAGGAGCGGAAGTAGATGGAGCTGAACGAACGCGTCCGTGCATTTACCAGCAACACGCTCGCGGCCATGGGGCTGACGCTCGACGTGGCCGTCAAGGACGCCCCAGACGGCATCCGCGTGGAGATCTCCGGCGAGGGGGGCGAGACGCTGCTCCGCCGTCGAGCCGAGGCGCTCGACGCGCTGCAGGTGATCGTCAACACCGCCTTCCGCCGCGAGCTGAAGGACGACCGCTCGTTCACCGTGGACTGCCTGGACTATCGCAAAGGCAAGGACGAGGAGCTGCGTCAGATGACGCGCTTCACGATGGAGAAGGTCAAGACCAACCGCACGCCGCAGGAAATGGGTCCGCACAACCCCTACGCGCGCCGCATCGTCCATCTGACCGTGGCGGAAGATCCGGCGCTCGCCTCCGAGAGCATCGGCGACGCGTTCCTGAAGACCGTGATCATCTCGATGAAGGGGTGACGGGGGAAGTTGTGAATTCTGAATTGTGAATTGACTGGCAACGAGCTCGAGCCGTCCCGACGGACGGCTTGGTCCGGTTGCCGCTCAATTCCCAATTCACAATTCCCAATTGAGATGGCCTTCAGCGTCGACGACACCATCGTGGCCATCGCGACGCCGGCCGGCCGCGGCGGGATCGGCGTGGTGCGCGTCAGCGGACCCGACGCCGTGCGCATTGCCGGCGCGCTGACGGGACGAGACACGTTCGAGCCCCGCCACGCGACCCTGGTGCGGATTGGCGCGCGCGATGCCGCCGACCAGGCGATCGTCACGAGCTTTCCCGCGCCCGCCTCCTACACCGGCGACGACGTCGTCGAGATCAGCGCGCACGGGAGTCCCGTGCTGCTGCATGCCATCGTGCGGTCGGCTATCGACGCGGGCGCGCGGCTGGCCGAGCCCGGCGAGTTCACGCTGCGCGCGTATCTGCACGGGCGAATGGACCTCGTGCAAGCCGAAGCCGTCCGCGATCTGGTGGAGGCCGTCACGCCGCTCCAGGCACGCACGGCGTTCGATCAGCTCGAAGGCACGCTGACGGAGCGGATCCTCGCGATCGATGCGGCGCTGTTCGACTTGTCGGCACGACTCGAGGCGTCACTCGATTTCGCGGGCGAGGGGTACCACTTCATCGAGCCCGATCGAGTCACGGCGGAGATCGGCGCGATCCTGGCGGACATGGATCGGCTGCTCGGCGACGCCGGCGCCGGACGGCTGGTGCGGGAAGGCGCGCAGGTCGTCATCCTCGGACGGCCGAACGCCGGAAAGTCCACGCTGTTCAACGCGCTCGCCGGCGCAGGACGCGCGATCGTCACCGAGATCCCGGGCACGACGCGCGATCTGCTCACCGAGACGGTCGAGATCCAGGGGATCGCAGTCACGCTCGTGGACACGGCCGGCATCCGCGAGCAGCCGTCCGACGTCGTGGAGACCGAAGGCATCGCCCGCGCGCGCGCGGCGGTCGAGCGCGCGCATCTGGCGATCCTCGTGCTCGATCGATCGCGGCCGCTCGACGAGGACGATCGCGCACTGCTCGCGACGGTGAGTCGCGCGAGGCACGTCCTGGTCGCCAGTAAGACGGATCTGCCGTCCGCGTGGACGGACGCCGGGCTCGCGGCGCTACCGGTCGCGGCGGCCGCCGGCCTGGGCCTGGACGCGCTGCGCGCGGCGATCGGTGATCGGCTGGGTCTTCGCGAGCTGCATCGCGACACGCCGGCGATCACCAACATCCGGCATGTGGATCTTGTGACGCGGGCCCGCGAGGCGCTGCAGCGGGCGCGGGAAGCTGCCGCATCAGCGACGCCGGAGGAATTCGTCGCTGCCGATGTGACGGAAGCCAGGACCGCGCTTGAGGAAATCACCGGGCACCGCACCGCAGACGACACGCTGCACGCGATCTTCGACCGGTTCTGTATAGGAAAATAGTTTTCGGCGAAATGCATCTCTACGACGTGGTGATCGTGGGCGCGGGGCATGCCGGCATCGAGGCGGCCTGGGCGGCAGCGCGCCTTGGCTGCTCTGTCGCGATTTGCACACTCTCAGACACAACAATCGGTCATATGCCCTGCAATCCTGCCATCGGAGGCACGGCCAAGGGCCACCTGGTTCGGGAGATCGACGCTCTAGGCGGCCTGATGGGCCAGGCAATCGACGCCACGGGAATCCAGTTCAAAGTCCTCAATCGCAGCCGTGGGCCCGCGGTGTGGTCCCCCCGAGCGCAGGCCGACAAGCGCCGCTATAGCGACTGGGTCCGCGACGCCCTGCGATCCGTGGGGGAAATCGACTGGCTGTTTACCCCCGCCGTCCGCGTTGTCTCGGGCGCCGAAGGCGTCGAGGGTCTCGAGCTCGCCGACGGCAGCGTCGTCACCTGCCGCGCACTCGTCATCACCACCGGTACGTTCCTGAACGGTCTGGTTCACATCGGACCCGAGCAGCGGCCCGCCGGCCGCGCCGGCGAGCCCCCGTCGCGTGACCTGGCCGAGTCGCTCAAGAGCTTTGGCTTCCGCTGGGGACGTCTGAAGACCGGAACGCCCCCACGCCTCGATCGGCGGTCCATCGACTTCGGCCGATTCGAGCCTGAGCGCGGAGACGATCCCCCAACGCCGTTCTCGTTCGGTACCACGTCCATCGACCGCCCGCAGATCGAGTGCCACCTGCTCTACACGACCGACCGGGTCCACGATCTGGTGCGTTCGAACATCGCGCACTCGCCGCTCTTCAACGGTCAGATCTCCGGGATCGGTCCGCGGTATTGCCCGTCACTCGAAGACAAGGTGATGCGGTTCCCTCACCGGGAGCGTCACCAGATCTTCCTCGAGCCCGAGGGGCTCGACGTGGACGAGATCTACGTGAACGGGTTCTCCATGAGCCTCCCGGCCGACATCCAGTCGGAACTGGTTCACGCGCTCCCCGGACTCGAGGACGCACGGGTGATGCGCCCCGGATACGCCGTGGAATACGACTTCATCCAGCCGACCGAGCTCCGCGCCAGCCTCGAGACGCACCGCGTGCCGGGGCTCTTTCTCGCCGGCCAGATCAACGGCACGTCGGGGTACGAGGAGGCGGCGGCGCAAGGGCTGATCGCCGGCATCAACGCCGCGCGGAGTGCTCGAGGCGCGGTGCCGTTCACGCTGGGGCGCGATGAGGCGTACATCGGGATCCTCGTGGACGACTTGACGACGAAGGGATGCCTGGAGCCGTACCGGATGTTCACGTCGCGGGCGGAGCATCGCCTCTTGCTGCGGACCGACAACGCGGACCTGCGGCTGACGCCCCGCGGGCGGGAGATCGGCCTGGTGGACGACCAGCGCTGGGACCACTATCGCGCCAGGCGCGCGCGGTTCGACAGCAACTGCGAGCGGATCCGGTCGACGACGGTGACCGTGCCGAACGGCAGCCGGGTGCCGGCTGCGCGCGCCCTGAAACAGCCGGAGGTCACGCTCGAAGCGCTCGTCGCCGCCGGCGAGCTCGCGATCGAGACCACTCTGTCGTCCAGGGCGCTCGACGTTGCGAGTGCCGAGACGGAGTTCCGGTACGAAGGCTATCTTCGGCGCCAGGTCGCGTCGGTGGATCGGCTCCGTCGTCAGGAAGGGCGTGCGATCCCGGACGCTTTCCCGTTCGAGACCGTGCCCGGGCTGTCGCGCGAGATGGTCCAGCGCCTCGGCGAAGTCCGCCCCGCCACGCTCGCCCAGGCATCCAGGATTCCGGGCGTCACGCCCGCTGCGGTCGCGGTCGTTGCAGCGTACATCGACAAGCACGGGCCTTCCGCCCTCTAACCGCAGCCACGACTTACCGCTGAGGCCGCAAAGAACGCAGAGGCTTTAACTTTTTGAAGTTTTCTGCGACCTCTGCGTGCTCTGCGGTGAATCCGTG
Organism: Vicinamibacterales bacterium; assembly: GCA_040881785.1. Taxonomy (GTDB): domain Bacteria; phylum Acidobacteriota; class Vicinamibacteria; order Vicinamibacterales; family 2-12-FULL-66-21; genus JACDCA01. The sequence continues at coordinate 4,115 of JBBECO010000270.1, read as the reverse complement.
GAAGGGAGCCGGTGTAAGCTCCCCTCGTGGCTCGTGATTTCCGGACTCGCCTCGCCAAACGGGCCTCCAAATCCGGTGTTTTTCTCGATGAGGCGCTCGCGTCAGGACTGGTGGTCTACTACGAGCTTCTTGCCCGCTGGAATCGCAAGATCAATCTGACCTCGCTCGAAGATCCCGACGAAGCGATCGATCGGCTCCTCCTGGAGCCCGTCGTGGCCGCGAGGCATCTCTCGCCTGCGGTCGTGGACGTCATGGACATCGGCTCCGGTGGCGGCTCCCCAGCCCTTCCCCTCGCCCTGGCGCTTGGGCCTCAGGTCCGATTGACGATGGTGGAAGTGAAGGCGCGGAAATCCGCGTTCCTGCGGGAAGCCGTGAGGCATCTGGGGTTGACCGATGCCCGCGTCGAGACGAGCCGCTACGAGGAACTGCTCGCTCTCCCGGAGCTTCACGAAAAGTTCGACGTCCTGTCGATGCGGGCCGTGAAGGTCGAGTCGCGGGTCCTGATGACCTTGCAGGCGTTCGTGAAGCCAGGCGGGTCCTTGCTGCTGTTTCGAGGACCGACGGGACCAGAGATTCCGCCCGGGATCCTGCACCCCCTCGAGTGGCAATCGACAGTGCCGCTCGTGGAAGCTCTACAAAGCCGGCTCAGCATCCTCAGGAAGCGATCAGCTGGCAGCAGCAGTGTTCCACGTGGAACAACCGCACCGGCTCGACTGAGATAGAATCGTGAACCAACCCGGCATAAATGTATCTATTGGTCATATGGCATAAAATGACGGCCCGTATCCTCTCAGTCGCTAATCAAAAAGGGGGCGTCGGTAAGACCACGACCGCCATCAACCTCGCGGCGTCCCTGGCCCTGGCCGATCAGAAGGTCCTGCTCGTCGACATGGACCCTCAGGCGAACCTCACGAGTGGTGTGGGTCTCAAGGGGCAGACAACGCCGGAGGGCACGATCTACGAGGCCCTCACCAGCACGGCGGGCGACCCTGCCGCGTTCGTGCTGCCCACGCAGATGGCCGGCCTCTGGCTGATCCCCGCCGACCGCAATCTGACCGGCGCCGAGATCGACCTGGTCACGCTTCCCGATCGCGAGTCGCGCCTGCGCACACTCCTCGAGCCGCTGCGCGATCAGTACGACTACATCTTCGTCGATACGCCGCCGTCGCTCGGTCTGCTGACGCTCAACGCCCTCGTCGCCGCCGATGCCGTCCTGATCCCGCTCAACTGCGAGTACTTCGCGCTCGAGGGGCTCGCCGATCTCGTCGCCACGCTGCGACGGGTCCGCGGCGCCTTCAATCCGGACCTCGACATCGCCGGCGTCCTGATGACGATGCACGACGAGCGGACGAATCTCGGGCAGCAGGTCGCGCGCGACATCCGTGCGTTCTTCACCGACCGCGTGTACACGACCGTCATCCCCCGCAACATCCGTCTCGGCGAAGCGCCGAGTCACGGCCTGCCGGCCGTCCTCTACGACGTGAAATCACGCGGCGCCGAAGCCTACGTCACACTGGCCCGCGAGTTCCTCGCGCGCGAAGCCGCGCCGGCACCGGCTACGGAGCACCACCATGGCTGAGAAACGTCCCGCTCTCGGGCGCGGGTTGTCCGCGCTCATTCCCGATGCCCCTGCCGTCACGTCCCCGGCGGCCGAACGCGCGCTCGACGTGGACATCGATCTGCTCCGGCCCAACCCGTTTCAGCCGCGCGGCGCCATCGACGACGCCCGCATCGACGAGCTGTCGCGCTCGATCAAGTCGCAGGGCGTCATCCAGCCGATCGTCGTCCGCAAGGCCGGCAAGGAGTACGAGATCGTCACCGGCGAGCGGCGCTGGCGCGCGTCGCAGCGCGCCGGCCTGCTCAAGGTGCCGGTCGTCGTGCGCGACATTCCCGACGACCGGCTGCTGGCCGTGGCGCTGATCGAGAACATCCAGCGCGAGGACCTCAACCCGATCGAAGAGGCGCTCGCCTACCGCCGGCTGACCGACGAGTACCACCTCACGCAGGACCAGATCTCGGAGGCCGTGGGCAAGGACCGCTCAACGGTGGCCAACATGATGCGGCTGCTGAAACTGCCGCGCGAGGTTCGGGAGAACGTCGGCGCCGGGTCTCTCTCGATGGGGCACGCGCGTGCGCTGCTGTCGCTGCCAGACGAAGCCGCGCAGCTTCGCGTGTCGCGCGAAGTCGTGTCGCGCAACCTCTCCGTCCGCGAAACCGAGGGGATCGTCAAGAAGGCCGTCGAGCCAGCCCGGCCCCGCGAGGCGCCGGCGACCGACGTCCACACGCGCGCCGCGGAAGAGAAGCTCCGCTTCGCCCTCGGCACCCGCGTCCGCATCGTCCGCAAGGGCAAGGGTGGGCGCATCGAGGTGGATTTTGTGAGTGAGGAAGAGCTGCATCGCATCTACGAGCAGCTCACGGGAAAGTGAGACAATTGTGAACGGCGAATTGGGAATTGACAGGCGGTCGGCTACGGCCGATCGTTGGGACGGCTCACGCGGAAGTGAGAGGAATTCTGAATTGGGAATTGGGAATTGACAACCTCTTGGCCACGGCCGATCGTTCGGACGATTCCAGCAGCCCTGACGTCCAAGCCGTCCCATAGATCGACCGTGGCCGGAGGCCCGTCAATTCCCAATTCCGAATTCACAACTTCAAGGATCACATGAAGCGACTGACCGACTACTCCGCCTGCGCCGGTTGAGCGAGCAAGCTCGCCGCCGGCGAGCTCGCCCAGGTCCTGGGCGACATGCCCGTGAGGTACGACGACCGGGTCCTGGTTGACTACCGGACCGCGGACGATGCGGGTGTGTACAAGCTGGACGAGACGCGCGCGCTGGTGCAGACGGTCGATTTCTTCACGCCGATCGTGGACGATCCGTTCGTCTACGGACAGATCGCGGCGGCCAACGCGCTCAGCGACGTCTACGCGATGGGGGGGCGGCCGCTCACGGCGCTGGCGATCTGCGGCTTTCCGAAGGAGGCCGATCGTGCGCTCCTGAAGGCGATCTTCGCCGGCGGCCTCGACGTGCTGGGCCGCGCAGGCGTCGCGCTCCTCGGCGGCCACACCGTCCAGGACCAGGAGATCAAGTTCGGCTATGCCGTCACCGGCGAGGTCGATCCTCGCCGTGTGCTGGCCAACGGCGGGGCGGAGCCGGGGGACCGGTTGATCCTCACGAAAGCGCTCGGCACCGGCGTGATTGCGACGGCGCTGAAGTTCGGCCGCGCGCCGGAGCCGGCCGTGGCGGCGGCGGTGCGCTCCATGACAATGCTGAACCGGGCGGCGGGCGAGGTGATCGCCTCGCTGGAGGCCGGCATGGTCCACGCCTGCACCGATATCACCGGCTTCGGCCTGCTCGGGCATGCGTCCGAGATGGCGGTGGCGAGTCACTGCTCGCTCGAGCTGGACGCCGATGCCGTCCCGCTGCTCGAGGGGGCCCGTGCGCTCGTGACCGGCAACATCCCCGGCGGCGGGCGGACCAACCGCCAGCATTTCGGCGCGCGCATCGAGATCGCGCCCTCCGTCGATCCCGCCGTCGCCGATCTCCTGTTCGACCCGCAGACCTCCGGCGGGCTGCTCGCGGCGGTCGCGCCCGCGGCGGCCGAGGGCGCGCTCGCGGCCTTGCGGGCCGCCGGCGTGGAGGCGTCGTGCGTGGGAACGGCGGTCCCGCCAGGGGAATCGCTGATTCGCGTCTACTGAACCGTTCCCCCTGCATTTGCTGGCAAATCCGGCGCGCTTGTGCCACGCGCGTACAAACCCCCTCGTTGCGCCCAGCCCGCGTCAGATGGTATAAATTGATGTTTTGTGTCGTCGCGAAGATCGGCGACAACCCCGTAGTCAGTGCTCGTCCGCCGCCGCTCCTTGAAGAAGCGAAGGCCGACCGGAGGTTCCGTGCTCCCGGATCTGTCGGTGTTCTGGGTCATTTTCTTCGTCATGCTGCTGACGGTCATCATCGATCGTCTGCTGCTGCGTCCGGTGATGCGCGTGATGCACGCGCGCGAGGAAGCGACGCGCTCGGCGCGTGAGCTGGCCGAGCGCTCGGCGAATCAGGCACGCGCGGCCGCCGCCGAAATCGACCAGAAAACGACCGCGGCGCGCGCCGAGATCTAAACGCAAA
>JBBECO010000269.1:1607-10786 GCA_040881785.1 Vicinamibacterales bacterium | reverse complement strand
TCGACGTATGCGGGCGAGGCCAGCTTGACGGTGACGATCGAGCCGGCGGCGAGGACGGCCGGGTTGCGTCCGCCGCTCATCACCGCCGCCGTGCCGCCGGCGGCACCGGCCGTGGCGCCCGCGATGGCGCCCTTGCCGCCGCCGAGAATCGCGCCCAGCACGGCGCCGCCGATGGCCGCGCCGCCGATCTTCCGGGAGCTTTCCGCGGCCGGCGATTCGCCGTCACGGTAGATGGGCTCGGTGCGGAGGAGCACCTGCCGTCCGTTGGCGAGGGCGACGGTGTGGAAGCGGACGCCGAGACGCGCGCGCTCCTTGACCTTGCCGCCGCGTTCCACCAGCATGACGGCGCCCGTGACCCGCGATCCGGCGGGCAGCACGAGGCGGCCGCCGGCGAAGACGTCGCGGGTGACCCGGGCGTCCACACGGTCTTCGACGCGGGCGCGCTCGCTCGACACGGTCGTCTCGATTTCCAGCCCGATCACCGCCGATGCGGGGATGACCACTTCCTCGATGACCGGCTCGACGGGCTGAGGCTCCGCTGGATACTCGGTGACAGGGACGAGGCGCTCCTCACGCGGCGAGGTTTCCGGCGTGGGGATTGCGGTCATGGGCGTTTCCGGCACGGCCGGGCGGCCTCCTTCGACGGGAGCGGCTCGTTCTTCCGAGGCTCGCATCACCGCTGGCCTGGCTGCCCTCGTTGGCGCGGGCACCTGGCGCCGGCGCATTTCGGGCGCCCGTGGCGCGGCCGGGGTTTCGGGCTCGAGGGCGGGCGCCGCCGGCGGCTCGGGCCTCGGGGCCTCGATCACCCCTTCGGTTTCCTGGACCGGGACGCCGGGTGTCGCGGCCGGCTGGGCCGGGACCGTCGCACTGGGCACCGACGCGGACGCGGCGTTCTGGCGCACCGCCAGGTAAGAGCCGCCAGCCGCGGCTGTCAAGCCGCCTGCGACAAGGAGCGCAACCATCACAGATCGGGACATCGGACTTTACTCCTGAGATACCGAGAGGTCGAGCAATTGGCGTGCCTCGAATATCGGCCGAAAACGCCTGAAAGTGAAGCCCCCGCCGCCCCGGGCCGTGGACAGCCGTGTCCTCCCCCGGTGAAACCGGTGACGGGTCTGGCCGCTTTTTTCAGTTTCACGGCGCTTTACAGGGGCAGGCGGACGGCATTACCGTTGCACCTTGGCCCTTGTCTACACAAAGGATCCCACCATGCGCCCTGTCTTCCTTGCGGTCGCGATGCTCCTGGCGCCTGTGGCTTTGGCCGGCGCCCAGACGGTCACCACTCGCGACATCATCGAGTTGTCGAAGGCCGGTCTGGATGAAGAAGTCCTTCTGGCGTTGATCGAGGTGCATCGCCCGGTGTTTCCGGTCGACACCGAAACGCTCAAGAGGCTGAAGGACGCCGGGGTGGCGCCGAACGTCATCATCGCGATGATCAGGAGTGGGCGGGAGGCGCCGCCGCCACCCGTGCCGGAGCTTGTAGCGGAGCACACGCCGACGGCGCCGGCTCCGCAACCGCAGGTCGTCGTGGTCGAACGCGAGCGCTACTATGACGAGCCGCGCGTGCGGGAGGTGGCCGTGCCGGTCCCGATCTACGTGCCGGTGCACACGCGAACACGGCACGATTCCGTGCGACCGCGGCCGGACCCCAAGCCGGCGGAACCTGTCTACTGGGGGTTTGGGGGCAAGCTGCGGCCGGACGGGTGGAAGCCGACCGCGGCCGACGTCCAGAAGGACGCCAAGGTACCGCGCGAGCCTCAGAAAAAGTAACGAGGTGACGGAGGGGACGGAGTTTCACAACGGAGAAACGGAGTTAACGGAGACGGGAACGGAGAAGACAGCTAATTTATTTGTCTTTCTCCGTTCGTGCCTCCGTTATCTCCGATCCTCCGTTGTGAAACTCCGTCCCCTCCGTCACCTCCTGACCTCGCGGGCGACCTTGACGGCCGCGGGGAGCAGCGCGGCGGCCCCGATCAGCAGTTCGCTCGGCCGCACGGCTCGCTCGTCGGACGCCGGCGTTTGCTCGATATCGCAGTTCACGTCGTCGGGGAACGGCCGGATCGGGAATTCCCTCTTCGCCTTGCGCGTTTCGTACTCGCGCTCCGCCCGTGCGCCGATCTGTTTCTTCTCTCCCGGCACTTTTTCGCCGACGTCCTTGCCGTACGGGGACGCGTGCTCGATCTCCGCGTTCAGTTCCGCGCCCATCAGCAGCGCGATCCCGGAGAGATAGAACCAGAGCAGCAGCAACATCACAGCGCCGATCACGCCGTAGGTCTCGGTGTAGTTGCCGAAGTTCGCCACGTAGAACTTGAACCCGAGGGAGATGGCCACCCAGAGCAGCGTGGCGAGCACGGAGCCCGGCGTGATCCAGACCCAGTCCTGCTCGGCATCGGGCGCGACGTAGTAGACGATCGCGATCGCGGTGACGACGAGCATGAACACCAGCGGCCACTGCAGCACGTTCCACGTCTGGACGAACGCGTTCCCGAGATTCGCCTGTTCGGCGATGGTGCGCGCGATCCAGGGTCCGGCAATGACGAGCGTCATGGAGACGAGGACGAAGAGCGCAAGACTCACCGTCAGGCCGATCGCGACGAGACGGACCTTCCACCAGGGCCGTCCTTCCGTGATGTCGTAGGCCGCGTTCAGCGTCGAGGTCATCGAGACGACGGCGCCGGAGCTGCTCCACAACGTGAACAGGAAAGCGATCGTCAGCAGCCCCCCGGCCCGGTCGCCGGAGATCTTGTCGAGCTGGCCGGTCACCATGTCGATGACATCGCCCGGCGCGACTCGCGAGAGCATGTTGAAGACTTCGCCGGTGAGATTGTTGACGGGGAAGAAGCTGGCGAAGGAGATCAGCGCGAGCAGCGCCGGGAACAGGGCGAAGAAAAAGTAGTAGGCCTGCTGAGCTGCCAGATTGAAGATGTCGTCGTCGAACGCCTCTTTTACCGTCCGTTTCAGGAGTTCTCCCCATCCGATCGGAATCGTGAGGCGCGCCAGCATACTCCCCGGTTAGCAACCGGCGTTCCACTTGTCGCGCCGACGTGGTATAACGCGACGTTTCCCGCTTTTTCCTGGAGGATTTATGAGTCGCCACCTGCGAGGTCGGTTCGTCCACTTCGCGATTGCCTGTGTCCTGCTGGCCATGGCGGCGCCCGGAGCGCGCCCGGCCGCGCAGAGCCGTCCGGCCGCGTCCAAACAGAAGATCGACGAGGCCTATACCGCCAAGATCAAGGAGCATTTGCAGGATCCGCGCATCACGACGGAGCTCGTGGACCATCTGCCGGCCTCCGACACCGTGCCGAGCCCGCTGAAATTCCTCGGGAAGATCGTCGGTCAGCCCGGCGAGCTGACGTACGCGAAAGACATCCACCGCTACTACGAGGCGATCGACAAGGCGTCGGACCGCATCGCCATGTGGAACATCGGGAAGACCGAAGAAGGGCGCGACATGGTCGTGCTCGCGGTGGCCGATGAAGCGACGATCAAGAACATCGACAAGTACAAGGGGATGATCGCCGCCCTCACCGATCCGCGGAAGACGACCGAGGAGCAGGCGCAGCAGCTGATCGCCACGGCCAAGCCGATCTACTGGCTGACGAGCGGCATGCACTCGACCGAGAACGGCGGACCGGAAATGCTGATCGAGCTGCCGTACCGGCTGGCCGTCAGCGAGACGGCCTTCATCCAGCAGATCCGCAACAACGTCATCACGCTGATCACGCCGGTCATCGAGGTGGACGGCCGCGAGAAGCAGGTGGATACCTATTACTTCAACAAGAAGCGGGCGCAGGGGGAGCCGCGCCTGGGCCTGATGTACTGGGGCAAGTACGTCGCACACGACAACAACCGCGACGGCATGGGGCAGTTCCTCGCGCTGACGAAGAACGTGACCAAGACGTTCCTCGAGTGGAAGCCGACGGTGATGCACGACCTGCACGAGCAGTCCACGTATCTCTACGCGTCCACCGGCACGGGTCCGTACAACGAGCAGATCGATCCCATTACCGTCGACGAGTGGTGGCTGCTGGCGAAGACCGAGGTCATGGAAATGACCAAGCGCGGCGTGCCCGGCGTGTGGACCTACGGGTTCTACGACGGCTGGACGCCGAACTACATGTTCTTCATCGCCCACGCGCACAACTCGATCGGCCGTTTCTACGAGGTCATGGGCTACGGTCCCGAGAACCGCACCGTCAACGCGGGAGCGACGACGACGAGCCGCGAGTGGTTCCGGCCGAACCCGCCGCTGCCGACGATCCAGTGGGGGCCGCGCAACAACACCAACATCCAGCAGTCCGGTGTCCTGATCGCGCTGAACCATGTCGCGAAGAACAAGGAGACGTATCTCGAGAACTACTGGATCAAGAACAAGAACGCGGTGAACAAGGGGAAGAACGGGCCGACCTACGGCTGGGTGATTCCCGCGACGCAGAAGCGGAAGTCGGATGCGGCGCAGGCGGTCAACGACCTGCGCGTGCAGGGGCTGGAAGTGCACACGGCGTCGGCCCCCTTCAAAATCGGGAACGTCGACGTCAAGGCGGGTGACTACGTCGTTCGCGGCGACCAGCCGTACCGCACGGTCGCCGACATGTACTTCGCCGTCCAGAGTTTCGCGCCCAACAATCCGCGTCCGTACGACGATACCGGCTGGACGTTCCAGTACATGCGCAACCTGGTGATCAAGCCCGTGGCGGACAAGTCGCTGCTGACACAGCAGATGGCGCTGCTCACGAAGGATGCCGTGGCGCCGGGCGGGATCGAGGGCACCGGGCCGGTGGTGATCGTCGATCACACGACCGACAACAACCTCGTGACGTTCCGCTTCAAGCATGCGGACGTCAAGATGGCGGCCGCGCAGGCCGACTTCGAGGCGGCCGGCCGGACGTTCCGCGCGGGTTCGTTCATCATCGCGAACGCGGACCGCGCAAAGCTGGATACGACGCTGACGCAGCTCGGGCTCTCGGGCTTCGCAGTGGCGTCGGCGCCGTCGGTGGCGACACACGATCTCGACGTGCCGCGCATCGGCTACGTCCACAGCTGGGCGAACACGCAGAACGAGGGCTGGGTGCGGGCGGCGTTCGACACCTATGGCATTCCCTATACCTACTTCGGCGACATCAAGCTCCGTGAGGGGAACCTGCGCGCGAAGTACGACGTGATCGTGTACCCGCACGTCGGGGGCAACGCCGAGTCGCAGGTCAACGGGATCCCGAAGACCGGCGCCGCGCCGCTGCCGTACAAGAAGACCGCCGACACGCCGAATCTCGGCGCGCTCGAGGAGAGCGACGACATCCGCGGCGGGATGGGCTGGGAAGGCCTGATGGAGCTGCACACGTTCGTGCAGCAGGGCGGGACACTGATTACCGAGGGGGCCACGTCCGTGATCTTCCCGGAGTACAAGCTCGCGGCAGGCGTCAGCGTCGAGGAGCCCGAGGGATTGTTCGCGCGCGGATCCATCATGCGCGGCATCGTGTCGGATCGGACCAGCCCGATCGCCTACGGCTACGACGCGCAGGTGCCGGTGTACTTCAGCCAGTCGCCGGTGCTGTCGGTCGGCGGCGGTGGCGGCGGGCGTGGCGGTCGCGGCGGCGGCGGGCTGCCGGGTGTCGGCATGGACATCACGCCCATGGCGAACCAGGGGGCCAACCGGCTGTCGACGTTCGATCCGGAGAACGTGGCGGCGCCGGCGGCGGCCGGGCCGCAGGGTCGCGGTCAAGGAGCCGGCCGCGGGGCCGGCCGTGGGGCGGCGGCAGCGGCGCAGGGCGGGCGCGGCCGCGGCGGCTTCGGCGGCGGTGGCGGCGACGCGGCGGCGCGTCCGCGCGTGATCGTCCAGTTCCCGGCTGATCCCGATCAGATGCTGCTCTCGGGCGTTCTGGTGGGTGGCGAGGCGCTCGCCAACCGCGTGCAGGTCGTGGACATCCCCGTAGGCCAGGGCCATGTCGTGTCGTTTGCCATCCGTCCGTTCTGGCGCTGGCAGACGCAGGGGACCTACTTCTTCGGGTTCAACACGATCCTGAACTGGAACGACCTCGACGCGGGGCGTCCCGCTGCGCGGACGCCGTCCCAGTAGGCAACGGAGGGGACGGAGAGAACGGAGTTTCACAACGGAGGATCGGAGGTAACGGAGGCACGAACGGAGAAGACACGCGGGGTTGGAAGAGCGACGCCGATAGAGGCTGGCGGTCGCCGGGCCTCCGGCCCGGCGAATAGGTGACGCGAGAGCCACAGGCGCAAGCAGCACCCGATCTCCAGCTGTTTGCGCCTGCGGCTCTCACGCCACCTTTCCCCGCGAAGCGGACCGCCAGCCCGCAGCGTGACAGCTCCGTTCGTGTCTCCGTTCCTCCGTTTCTCCGTGTGAAATCCGTTAACTCCGTCCCCTCCGTTCCCTCCCTGACTCAGCGGCCCACACGCTGCGCGGTGTCGAAGGCCACCACCGCCAGCTGGTAGTCGAGGAAGGCCTGCAGTTCGTTGTTCCCCGCCACGGCGAGATCGCGCTGCGCCTGGATCACCAGGAAGCTCGTGGACATCCCCACCTCGAAGCGCTTCTGCTCCGCGTCGAGGCGCTGCTCGGCGAGCTCGCGTGACAACCGCGCCGTCTCGATCCGCTGCTGGTTCTGCTCCAGCGTCCAGGCCGCCTCCCGCACCTCGCGGACGGCGGTGAACTCCAGGCTCCGTAACCGCGCGGACGACTGGTCCTTCTCGAGCCGCGCCCGCGCCAGATTCGCCTCCGCCGCGCTCCGCCCAAGCGGATAACTGAAGGTCATCCCCACGGTCCACGTCGGGTAGTCGAGCTTCAGCACCTGACCGAGGACGTCCGAGTACGGCGTCACTTCGGAGCCGACGACGGTGCCCGGAAACCCTCCGGTGCGCACCAGCCGTCTGCCGCCGGCGCCATCGGTGAGATAGTTCAACTCCAGCCGCAGGTCGGGGCGGGTCTCGTTCCTGGCCAGCGAGATGCCGGTGTCGCTGATCTCGATCTCCCGGCGCGCGCGGACCAGATCGGTGCGCTCGGCGAGCGCGCGACGGACGGCGGCATCGACATCCGGCGCCGGACCCACGGGCGGCACCCGGTCCGCCGGCTCCAGCCGTACGCTCCAGAAATCCTGTCGCGCCGGATCGACGATCAGCGTCCGCAGCAGATCCTCGGCCTGCCGCGCGCGCGTGCGCGCGACGATCAGGTTCTCGCGCCGCTGCGCCACTTCGGCTCGCGCGGCCACGAGATCGAGCGGCGGCGACTGCCCGACGTCCACGCGCGCGCGATTCGTCCGCTCCAGTTCCAGCGCGAGATCGAGCGCGCGCTGCTGGACGCCGGTTTGCGCCAGCGCGGCCACGAGCGACCAGTACGCCCGCTCGGCGGAGGCGCTCGTCCCGATCACGGTCTCCTCGAGCCGCGTGTCGGCGATCGACATCGTCCGTTGCGCGATATCCACCTGCGCACGCGTCGCGTCGATCTGAAAATCGCGCAGCAGCGGCTGCGAAAACGCCAGCTGCAGCCGAGCGCTCAGCGATGGATTCAGGCTGGCGAACAGGTTGTTGGTCGTCGTTCTCGAGGTATCGACGCCGATCTGATAGTTGCCGCCACCCCGCGGCATGAGCTGGAAGAGCGTCGCGGTGGCCGACCACAGGCCCGTCTCGAGCCCTTCGGCCCCCGAGAGCAGACTCGTCGGTGGCTGCAGCTCACTGTTGCGCCGCACGCCGGTCTGCAGTGTCGGGACCCACGCCGCCTTCGCCGCGTTCACGCGCTCCTGGCTGATCGCGGGATCGAGCCGGCTGGCACGGAGATCGGGATTGTTGGCGACGGCCATGCGGACCGCGTCCTCGCGCGTCAACCTGAGGACGGCATCGCCCGGCGCGCTCTGCGGCGGCGCCATGACGGGCTCCTGCGCCCAGGCGGCGCCGGCCCCGCCGAGCGTCATCGCCGCGACGAGCGACGCAGTCGCCGCCGCGACGCGCGGCCCCCTCCAGCGCCGACAACGGACCGGGAACGCCTCGTCGAACAGCAGGCGCGCAACAGGAATGGCAGCATGAGTCAAGAGCAGCACGAGAGACTGACCTCCAACAGCAGAGACGAACCGACGGTCCGTATGAGACATGACGGAACTTACCTCAAATACCGGCGGTTGCCGGACGGCCGGCATAGTCGAAGCCGGTCCGGAGCCCTGTGAGCGCGGCCTCGAGCGTCACCCTGGCGAGACGATCCGGGTCGTCGCCGGGCTCGAGCCGATCGCAGAGCCGCATGGCCGATACGCCCTGAATCGTGGCCATCAACACGCGGAAGACCATTTCCGGATCACAATCCACCGGAAAGTCGCCGACATCAACGGACCGCTGGATCAGGCCGGTGACCTGCCCCCGCATCTCGCGGACGAATCCGAACTGCTGCCAGTCGTGGCTGATGCCCGGCACGGAACGGTCCAGGAACATGAGCGCGTGGTACTCGGGATGTTGGCGGCTGAAGTGGTAGACGTTGAGGAACGCCGCGCGGATGCAGTCGATCGGCGAGTCGTGCGGGTGCTCCGTCAGGACGCACTCGGCCGAATCGAAGAGCATCCGGAACCCCTCTTCGGCCAGCGCCAGGAAGATGTCATCCTTGCTCGGGAAGTAGCTGTAGATGGCGGCGGGGCTGTACTCGATCTTCTCGGCGATTTTGCGAATCGAAACGTTGCCATAGCCCTCGGCGACGAACAGCTCGCGCGCGGCGTCCAATATGGCGCGCGAGGTCGCTTCGCGTTCCCGTTCCTGGCGTTGCTTGACTCCCAAAGCGCCCCCTTCCGAATGCTCGCGCTGAACGACGTTCGCTAGTCTAACGCTGTTCGGCCTGAATCCGAAAGGATAGCTGCGCGCCGCTGACGCCACGGAAACAGCTTGCGCCAGATACCGCGCGTCAGGCACCCTTCGGGGATGACACCTGAGCAGCTCCAGGACAAACTCGCACAGCTCCCGGGCTGGACGCGAGACGGCGAGGCGATCCGCAAACAGTTCGTCTTCGACGGCTTCCCGAGCGCCGTCGCTTTTGTCGTCCGAGTCGGCTTTGACGCCGAGGCGGCTGACCACCATCCCGACGTTCTGATTTCCAGCTACAGGAAAGTCACCTTGACGTTCACCACGCACAGCGCCGGCGGACTGACGGAGAAGGACCTGGCGGGTGCGGAACGGGCGGAGCGGGTGTTCGGGGA
>JBBECO010000269.1:0-1507 GCA_040881785.1 Vicinamibacterales bacterium | reverse complement strand
GCACCGGCATCCGTTGCGGCCTTCACCGAGGCGACGTCGCCGCGGACGATGGCGGTGACGAGCCCGGCGTCGACTTTCTGGTAGCCGACGAACACCACGTTGGCGGCCTTCACCATGGCATCCGCCGCCTCGATCATCCCGACGAGGCCGCGTGTTTCGACGAGGCCGAGCGCCTCTCCGGGAAGGTCCTTTGCCATGACGCGTCAGTCTACTACGTGATGCGCCCGCGCGCCGAGATCTCCAGCCGTTCGACGGCGCGCTCGCCGTCCACGAGCCATGCCGCGTCCACGAGGTTCGACACCACGCAGGAATGGTTCGGCACGATGCGCACGAGATCGCCGGGCTCGAGCGCCTGCGCGCCCGCCATCACGCGGACATTCGCATGCTCCTCCGACAGCCGCTCGATCGTGAGTGACTCGTCGGGCGCCTGCCCGCCGCCGATCGACCGTAACACCGCGCCGTAGCCAGGCGCCGGCGCAAAACCTCGGGCCAGGTCGTTCGTCAGCGTCTTGCTGCCGCTGTCGAGGATGATCCGATCGGCTGCCGGCTTCGCCACGACGCGCGCGAGAACGGTGAGCGCGCAGTCGTCCCAGTCGGCGGCGCCAAGCGCCACCTGCGTGCGGTCGAAGTAGATGTAGTTGCCGGGACGCAGTTCCGTCAGGCCGTCCTGTTCGAGACTGTGCCGGAGGGTCGGCGTCGCCCCCACACTGATCTCCGCCACCTCGAGTCCCTTCACGCGGAGAGCCTCGGCCAGCCCGTTCAGCGTGCGCGCCTCCGCCTCCGCGATGGCGCGGACACCCTCGTCGGACGTTGCGCCGTACCCGTGTCCCGCGTGCGACAGCAGTCCTCTGAACCGGAGGCCCGGCAGGTCCGCGATGCGCGCGACGACGTCCACGGCGTCAGCGCGCTCCGGATCGATCCCGCACCGATGGAACCCGACGTCTACTTTGACGAGGATGTCCACGTCGCGTCCCGCACGCCGCATCGCGTCCGACCATCCGCGGGCCACGTCCGGATGGTCCACGATGAACGACAGGCGCGTGCGATCGAGGAGCTCGACCACGCGGTCGGCGTTGACGGGATTGAGCGGATAGGGGAGGCGGATGTCTTCGATGCCCGCGGCCGCGAAGACTTCCGCTTCCCCCAGCTTGGCGCAGCAGATGCCGACCGCGCCGGTGGCAACCTGGCGCCTCGCGAGCGCGACGCTCTTGTGGGTCTTGGCGTGTGGACGGAGCCGCAGACCGCGCGACGTGGCCGCGGACTGGACCCGTGCGAGGTTGCGCTCGACGCGCGTGGAATCGACGAGGACGCACGGCGTCCGCAGCTGGGTGAGGTTCACCCGGAGAGTGTAGAACGAGGAGGCGTTCCATTTGCCATCAGGCGTCCTTTGTTCCGCGGCCACAGGAACGCATCTCACAAATCGCGACGCGAACGGCCCGCCTTCGCGCCGGAGCGCTTCGGCGCGTCCGCCGTAGCCTTGGCGGAGGCGGAAGCGAGCCGGCGAAGC
>JBBECO010000268.1:6764-10786 GCA_040881785.1 Vicinamibacterales bacterium | reverse complement strand
GCTCTCTCGCTCGCCGCTTCGCCGGCTCCCTCCGTTCGCGTGGCTCATTCGCTGCGCTCATTCGCGTGGATGCGGTCAGAGCGGCCGGGCTCTCCAACTCATCCGTGGACGGATGGTCGGGTCCTTGCATTTGCCGGCCGAGAGGAAATTGGAGGAGCAACGATGGGAATTCTTGCGTGGATTTTGTTTGGCCTGGTCGTCGGCATCATCGCAAAGCTGCTGATGCCCGGACGCGACCCGGGTGGTTTCATCATCACGATCCTGCTGGGCATTGCCGGTGCGCTGCTCGGCGGGTTTCTCGGCCAGAGCATGGGCTGGTACCGGGACGGTGAGAGCGCCGGGTGGATCGTCTCCATTCTCGGGGCGATCCTGCTGCTGGCGCTGTACCGCATGCTGGTGCGCCGCAGGGCCTAAGGCCACAGGCCACAGAAGAGAACACAGGGTTTCGAGCGCGGAGGGGGCCACGAGCCACTCCGCGCTTCGCTTGTACAATGACGGCAACCACCTTCCAGGAGGCTTGATGCGATCTTCACGTCTGCGCCCCGCCATGTGTCTCGCGATTCTTGCGCTTGCCGCGCCGGCGGTGCGGGCGCAGACCGTCGATGAGATCGTGGCGAAGAACATCGAGGCCAAGGGGGGCCTCGAAACGCTGAAGGGCACCAACAGCGTTCGCACGACGGGCACCGGCACGATGCAGGGGAACGAGATCACGAGCACCTCTTTCACCAAGCGTCCGCACTTCGTGCGCAATGAGATGTCGATGGCGGGCCAGGCGATCGTCATGGGTTCCGACGGGGAAACTGCGTGGATGGTCGCACCGGGTCTTCCGGCGAAGGTACAGCCACCCGAGAGGGCCGAGGCGCTGAAGCAGAGCTCGCAGATCGATTCCCCACTCCTCGACTACAAGGCGCGAGGCACGAAGATCGAGCTCGGCGAACCGCTGACGGAAGGGGGGCGCCGGTTCCATCACCTGATCGTGCGGCAGAAGACCGGCCCGCCGATGCACTACTACCTCGACGCGGCCACCGGCCTCGAGTCGAAGATGGTCATCGACGTCGAGGAAAACGGTCAGCAGATGACGATGGAGATGCGGTTTTCCGACTTCCGGAAGGTCGAGGGACGGACCGTGCCGTTCGCGATGACTCAGTTCGTCAACGGGAACCAGGTGATGGAGATCAAGTTCGAGAAGATCGAGTTCAACGTGCCGATGGAGGACTCGCTCTTCCGGATCCCGAAGTAGGCCTCAGACGCCCACGGCAGCCGGTGCCGCCACCAGCGCGGCCAGCAGATCGTCGCGCGTGAAGGGCCGCACGAGCACGCCTTTGCACTCCGGAGTCCCGCTGTTCGCGAAGAACACCGTCGCCAGGTCCGGGCAATGCCGCCGGAGCCGGCCGGCAAGCTGCGGTCCCGATACATCGTCCATCGACAGTTCTACGGCGAGCAGGTCGATCCGTCCGGCATCGAGGCAGGCCAGCACGGCGTGCCCGGCGTGGGCGGCCGTCACCACGCGGTAGCCTTCGCGGGCGAGCACGCGCGCCGAGACCTCACGCAGATCGGCGTCCGGCGTGACGACCAGGACCACGGGGGCGCCCGCGTCCTGCGGCGCCGGTGTTTCCGCGACGGAGATCGCTATCCGTCGGACAGTCTGCGGCTGCATGCTTGATCTTTCGGTTGAGTGTGGCGAATGACGTCCGCTCCAGTCGCAAGCAGGATGCCCGGGGCGTGAGGCGAATTTGCTGGGGATTCCGGAGAAGGCAAGGTGGCCGGCGTCACGACTTGGTCCACCGGCCACACTTTTCGTACCTGCCTGAGCCGTATCTCAGACGGGACGTCCGAGGCGCTCCTGCAGCTTTTCCCGGCACCCCCGGCTCAGCGTCAGGCGTGTGCCGGTCCGCAGGAGGATGGCGTATTCGCCGTTCAGCCAGGGCTGCATTTCCTGGATCCGCTCCATGTTGACAATGCGCGACCGGTGGATCCGGATGAACTTCTCGCCGTCCAGCCGCCCTTCGATCGCGTTCATCGTCTCCCGCAGCAGGTGCGACGCCGGGCCGACGTGCAGGCGCACGTAGTTGCCGGCGGCTTCGATCCAGTCGATCTCGTCAGCGCGAAGGAAGAACAGGCGGCCGCCCGACTTGACGACCAGCCGGTCGGTCTTGGGCTTGTCGCGGCGCAGGTCCTTCACGAGCGCGAGCAGCCGCCGCCCGATGTCACCGGTCTCGTCGCGCTGGATGTGCGCGCGCGCACGCTGCAGCGCCTGCTCGAAGCGCTCGCGGTCGAAGGGCTTCAGCAGGTAGTCGAGCGCGCGCACCTGGAAGGCCTTCAGCGCATGCTGGTCGTAGGCCGTGACGAAGATCACGAGCGGCATGCGCTCGGGTCCCACCGCGTCGATCACGTCGAAGCCGTTCATCGCCGGCATCTGGACGTCGAGAAACACCAGGTCCGGCGCGTGATCCACGATCGCGGTCACCGCCTCTTCGCCGTCCCGGCACTGCCCGACCACCTCGATATCCGCCTCGGCCGACAGCAGGTTCGTCAGGCGCTCGCGTGCGAGCGGCTCATCATCCACCACCAAGGTCCGAATCTTCTTCATGCCCCCTCCTGGGTTGCTACCCCGTGGCCCGGATCGCACGGATCCCCCGGGCACCCGGTATCGTTGACGCGGCATCCGCTTCCGCCTGGTTTTCGGACCCGCCCACGCGCCACGGCACCACCACGACGACGGCCACGCCCTGTGACAGCCTGTGGAACTCGAAGCGGAAGTCGGCGCCGAACTGGTGCTGCAGCCGCGCGCGGGTCGTCGAGATGCCGATCCCCTTGTGCAGGGCGATCAGCGCGTCTTCGGACAACCCCACCCCGTCGTCACGGATCTCGAGCCACAGCTTGTCGTCCTGCCGGTGCGCGGAGACGTCGATGTGCCCCGGGCCGGACTTGCGCGCGACGCCGTGCTTGATGGCGTTCTCGACGAGCGGCTGGAGCAGCAGCGTCGGGACCAGCGCCGATTCGGCGTCGGGCCCGATGTCGAAGCGCACCACGAGGCGGTCGGCGAACCGCACGCGCTCGATGTCGAGGTACTTCTGCAGGAACTCGAGCTCGGAGGCCAGCGTGACTTCGCGTTCGCCCAGGCGCTCGAGCGTCATCCGGAGCAGGTCGCTGAGGCGGATGAGCGTCCGGTCCGCCGCCGCGACATCGCGGTGCATCAGCGTCGAGATGGCGTGCAGGGTATTGAACAGGAAGTGGGGATGGAGCTGCTGCTGCAGCGTCTGGAGCTGCGCCTCGACGAGGCGCGTCTCGAGCTGGGCGGTCCGCAGGGCACGGTCGCGGGATTCGCGGTAATACAGCAGCGCGTGACTGAGCCCGACGATGGCCCAGTACGTCATCATTTCCCAATCGAGGTTGATGAGCGCCGAGCGCTGGACGCCGGCCCACCACTGGAACTCGCGGCCATCCGAGGTGACCAGCCACCACTGCGCCGCCTGCATCAGCCCGATGTGCGCAAGCGAGAAGCCGAGGACGGCCGGCAGATGCACCGCGACGGCCCGCAGCAGGCCCTGGCGCTCGAACCGGAAGCGCTGCGACAGCCACACGATCGGCGGCGTGAAGAGCGCCCACGAATACCAGTAGGCGAAGTTGAGCCCGGCCAGCCAGCGGAAGTACGTGCCCGAACGTTCGGGCGTCACCGTCAGCTGCCAGGCGAGCATTGTGGAGACGAACCCGAGCAGGGTCGCCACCAGGAACACCAGCGACCACCGCATCCCGTAGCGCGGACGGACGCGCGCCGGCAGGTCGCGGCTGGCGCCGCTCAAGTCGAGCCGCTGGTCAACCGGGGGCTTCATGCAGTGGTTAGACGGAAAAACCGGGCATTTCGTCGTTGAGGGAACGGAGAGGGCGAAGGAAACGGAGTTTTTTCACAACGGAGGGTCGGAGAAACGGAGACGCGAACGGAGGAAAACAGCTTGTTCTTGCTTGACCAGAGTCAGGTGGGCCTGCCTGGCGCCGGCCGTAGGCCGGCGAGCGTGGGGGGG
>JBBECO010000268.1:1314-6754 GCA_040881785.1 Vicinamibacterales bacterium | reverse complement strand
CGTCAACACAAACGGCTCATGAACCTGGCGCCGCTTGTGTTGACGGCTTCCCGCCTCCCACGCCGCGCAAGCGCGGCCAGGCAGGCCCTGTAGCGGGACACGATCCCTTTGTCTTCTCCGTTCGTTCCTCCGTTCCCTCCGGTCCTCCGTTGTGAGAGACTCCGTTCCCTCCGTCCCCTCCGAGACACCGAGACACAAAAAGCCATTCCCTCCGTCCCTCCCGTCCCGTATTATTTGAACCGTGAGCACCCAGACAACCCGGACGCACCGCAACTGGCAGACAGGAGAGGTGTTTACCGTCACTGACGCCACCGAGCTGTACGAAATCGAACGGTGGGGGAAGGGCTACTTCTCGATCTCACCGGCCGGCCACGTCCTCGTGCATCCGACAAAGGACACCGAGCAGTCGATCGATCTCAAGGAGCTCACCGATCACCTGCAGCTGCGCGGGATCGGGCTGCCGGTGCTCATCCGCTTCAAGGACATCCTCCGGCATCGGGTCGGCGACATCCATAACGCCTTCAAGTCGGCCATCTCGCAGCACGGCTACGAAGGCAAGTACATCTGCGTCTACCCCATCAAGGTCAACCAGCAGCGGCAGGTCGTGGAGGAAGTGCTGGATTTCGGCCGCGAATACGGCTTCGGCCTCGAGGCGGGATCAAAACCCGAGCTGCTCGCGGTGGTGGCGCAGGCCTACAACGACACGCCGATCATCTGCAACGGGTTCAAGGACGCCGAGTTCATCGAAATGGCGATGCTCGCGCAGAAGATCGGGCGCACGGTCATTCCGGTGGTCGAGAAGTACACCGAGCTCGGGCTGATCCTGAAGTATGCCGAGCGCGTGGGCGTGCGGCCGCAGATCGGCATGCGCGTGAAGCTCGCGACGCGCGGCGGCGGCCGCTGGCAGGGCTCGGGCGGCTACCGCTCGAAATTCGGCCTGACGGTCGCCGAAGTGCTGCGCGCGCTCCAGGAGCTCAAGTCGCGGGGCATGGAAGACTGCTTCAAGCTGCTGCACTTTCACCTCGGCAGCCAGATCCCCAACATCCGCATCGTCAAGGGCGCACTGAACGAGGCGGCCCGGATCTATACCGAACTGGTGACAGCCGGTGCCGGCCTGGAGTATCTCGACGTGGGGGGCGGGCTCGGCGTCGATTACGACGGCTCGCAGACCAATTTCGAATCGAGCGTCAATTACACGATCCAGGAATACGCCAACGACGTCGTCTACCACATCCAAACGGTCTGCAACGACGAAGGCGTCAAGCACCCGACGATCGTGTCCGAGAGCGGCCGCGCGATCGTGGCGTATCACAGCGTCCTGATCTTCAACGTGCTCGGCGTATCCGCCTTTGGCGAGGAAAAGATCCCCGAGACGATCAAGCCTGAGGAGGCCGAGCAGCCGGTCATCGATCTGCTCGAGACCTATCAGAACCTCACGCCGCGGAACGCCCTCGAGAGCTACCACGACGCGCAGCAGGCCCTCGACATGGCGTTGAACCTGTTCAGCGGCGGCTATCTGCCCCTCGAGCAGCGCTGCCAGGCCGAGAACCTCTACTGGGCGATTCTCGTGAAGCTGAAGAAGATCGCCGCCGCCATGGACGAGATCCCCGAGGACCTGCTCGGCCTCGACGATGCGATGGCGGACACGTACTTCTGCAACTTCTCGCTGTTCCAGTCGTGTCCCGACAGCTGGGCGATCAAGCAGCTCTTCCCGGTCATGCCGATTCATCGCCTGAACACGCGGCCGACGCACCACGCCGTGCTCGGCGACATCACATGCGACTCGGACGGCAAGATCGACCAGTTCATCGACCGCCGCGACGTGAAGCGCACGCTGCCGCTGCACACCGTCAACGGGGACCCGTATTACCTGGGCGTGTTTCTGGTCGGCGCGTACCAGGAGATCCTCGGCGACCTCCACAATCTCTTCGGCGACACCCACGCGGTGCACGTGAGCCTCGACGACCGCGGCAGCGTGGTGCTCGATCACGTGATCAAGGGGGACACCGTGCGGCAGGTGCTCGATTACGTGGAGTTCGACGCAGAAAGTCTCGTGCGCAAGCTGCGCCACGACGTGGAGCTCGCCGTGCGCGAGGGCCGCATCACGTACGAGGAGTCAGGACACCTGCTGGAGTTCTACGAAGAAGGCCTGAACGGGTACACGTATCTCGAGGAGCCGCGGGAAAAGTAGAGAAGTAATTCTGAATTCTGAATTGGGAATTGACAGGCAACTGGCTGAAGCCGTCCGGACGGACGACTTCGGCAACCAAGCCAGTCAATTCCTAATTCCCAATTCCTAATTTCCCGTCCTCACTTCTTCATCATGGCATCGCGTTTGGCCTTGAACTCGTTGCCCGGCTTCCACTCGGGCAGGCGGTCGGCGTTCGCCACGTTGTAACCCACCAGGAACATCAGCTTCGCATCCTCGACGGCGCCGCTGAGATCCCAGTCCGGCTTCATCTCGTCCGACGGCTTGTGGTAGTCGTTGGCCGTGTACTCGTCGCGCTTGGTCTTGCTGAAGGCCTCGTCCTTGCCGATGAACTTCGTGCCCGTGTCCGTGTACAGCGCCGGCACGCCCACCTTCGCGAAGTTGAAGTGATCCGAGCGGTAGTAGAAGCCCTTCTCGGACTCCGGGTCAGGGTTGAGCGTGCGGTTCTGCGTGGCGGCCGCGTCACGGAGATAGTCGTCGAGATCCGAGGCGCCCATGCCGACAACGGTGAGGTCGCTCGTGCGGCCCCACTGGTTGACGCCGTCGATGTTGATGTTGGCGACGGTCTTCTCGAGCGGGTAGAGCGGGTTTTCGGCGTAATGCGCCGAACCCAGCAGCCCCTGTTCTTCAGCCGTCACGAACAGGAACAGGATCGAGCGCTTCGGCTTCGGCTGCGCCTGCGCGAACGCCCGCCCGATCTCGAGCAGCGTCGCCACGCCAGACGCGTTGTCGAGGGCGCCGTTGTAGATCGTGTCGCCGTCCACCGGCGCGCCGACGCCGAGGTGGTCCCAGTGCGACGAGTAGATGACGTATTCGTCCTTGAGGCGCGCGTCGCTGCCGTCCACCTTGGCGATCACGTTCTGGGAATCGATCGTGCGCATGGTGTTGCGCAGGCCGAGCGACGCCTTCAAGCCGAGCGGCACCGGCGTGAAGTCGCGGCTCAGAGCCTGCTTCTTCAGCGCATCGAAATCCTGACCCGCCATGGCGAACAGATCCCTGGCGGCGTCGAGCGATAGCCAGCCTTCGACGGCGGCCTTACTCATGTTCTTGTCTTCGGCGATGAGGCCGAACCGCTCGCCCAGGAAGCCCTGCACGACCGGGAACGGGTAGCCGGCGGGGCCATCCTCATGCACGATCAGTACACCCGCCGCGCCGAGCTCGGCCCCCTTGTCGTACTTGTACGTCCAGCGACCGTAGTACGTCATGGCCTTGCCGTTGAACAACGTGTCGTCGAGCTGTGACGGGTCGGCTGCGCTCGGCACCTGCGGGTCGTTGACGAGGACGACGATCGTCTTCCCCCTGACGTCCACGCCCTTGAAGTCGTTCCAGTTGTACTCGGGCGCTTCGACGCCGTAGCCGGCGAAGATGATGTCGGAGTCCTTGATCGAGGCGGTATCGGCCACGCGCCGCGTCCATGCGACGACCTCGTCGGCCCACTTGTAGGTCTTCTTCTGCGTGCCCTTGGTGACGGTCAGCGGCTGTGCCTCGGCGCCCGTGATGCCCACGAGCGGCACCTTCTGGATGTACGTGCCGTCGGGGTTGCCCGGCTGAAGGCCGAGTTTTTTCGACTCGTCGATGAGGTACTTGACGGTCAGGTCCTCTCCCTTGGTACCTGGCGCGCGCCCTTCGTACTCGTCGGACGACAGCACCTTGATGCGTTCGAGGATGGCGTTCTGGTCGATGTCGGCCGTGACCTGTGCGCCTGGGGAGGCCCCCGGCTGCGCCGGTGGCGTCTGGGCCGCGTCGTCGGAACCGCCGCACGCGGACACCGCCGCGCAAATCACGAGTGTCAGGAGCGTTCGTTTCATCGTTACCTCGGGCCGCCCGCTGCGGGCGCGTTGGTTATGCAGGTTTTTCGACGGTCGCGCGGGCGCCGAGCTCGCGGTCGAGATCGAGCAGCGACGCGGGATCGTTGCCGACCATCTTGAACTTGGCCACGATCTCGCGGGCGATCTTTTCTTCTTCCACCTGCTCGGTGAGGAACCACTGCAGTTCGGCGACCGCGGAGAAGACCTTCTCGTTGAACGCCGTTTCGTAGAGCGCGTCGATCTGCCGGCTGACTTCCTGCTCCTGCGCCAGCGCGCGCTCGAAGACGTCCGCCACGCTCTTGAAGTCGGACGCGGGCTGCTCGATCGCCAGCAGCTTGACGCTGCGGTCCCGGGCGAGCACGAAGTCGAACAGCTTCATGGCGTGCATGTGCTCTTCCTGGCTCTGGAGCCGCAGCCACAGTGCCGCGCCGGTGAATTTCTGGCACTCGCAGTACGCCGACATCGCCAGGTAGGCGTAGGAGGCGCTGAGCTCGGAGTTGATCTGCCGGTTGATGGCTTCGAGAACCTTCGGATTCATGAGCTGATTCTATCCAAATACCGGATCACGGCCGCAGGAAGAGAAACGCGGTCACCTGCCGGGCATTGAAATTGTCGTCGCTGACGACGACCAGGGGCCTGACCCCGTCCCGGCCGGCCGGTCCCCAGGCCAGCCCTTCGAAGTTATCGAGGTTTCGCAGCGAGGGGGACAAGCCGGGCAGCGCATTCAGGTCGGCGACCAGCGTCTTCCGGACCGGCACGATGCCGGCTGCGCCCCGCAGCGTCTCACGTCCCGAAATATCCGACGCCCCCTCGAGGCTCACGCGGAACAGCCGGATCCGGTTCACGGAAGAGCTACGGTCTTCGGATTCGACGTACCCCCGCTCGAGGGCGAGCATCTCCGTCCCGCTGAGGGCCAGCAGTTCCACCAGACCGTTGACGGCGAACCGCACCGGATACGCCGGTCTGTCCAGGGCATCGATCTCGTACGCGAACTCGCGGGCGGGCCGGTAGCTGCCGCCATCGCGGACGTATTCGAGCAGCCGCGTGCGGCTGCCGGGTGCGAACGGTTCCGCCTCGCCATCCTGGGCGAGCGGCAACTCGCTGGCGGTGAACAGCCGCGAGAAATCGGGCGAGGCCGTCAGGCTCTCGAAACCGCTGTTGCTCCGGACGCCCCTGATGATCGGACCCTGCGGGTTGGGAGCGTAGCGAGGTCTGACCGCGAGCTGGCGGATGAATCGTCCGTCTGCCGAGTACTCGACGATCGCCGGCGGCAGACGCGGCTCCTCGTGGCCGACCCCTTCCGAACTGATCAGGAGATGGCCCTCGGGTGTGACCACGATCCCCTCCGGATCGAGTCTGGCCGGAGCGCCGGTGCCGGTTTCGAGCAGGATCGTGCCGGCCGGTTCGACGTGCCAGGCCGGTG
>JBBECO010000268.1:0-1214 GCA_040881785.1 Vicinamibacterales bacterium | reverse complement strand
GGCGCACCTTGATAATGATGGTCGCCGCCGGGGCCCTTGCGCAAGCGCGTTCGGCCCGGCGCCGCGTGTATGCTACTGACTACCATGAGGACGCTCAGCACCTGGATCCCCGCCGCGTGTGCCGCCGTTGTGCTGGCAACGGGCGCCGCCCCTCGGACGGCGGCAGTCGACGACAACTGGCCGCAGTGGCGCGGGCCTGACGGTCTCGGCGTCGCGAAGGGCGCGTCCTATGCCGAGGAGTGGACGCCGGAGAAAAACATCGCCTGGAAGGCGCCGGTCGAAGGGCGGGGCCATTCCTCGCCGGTGATCTGGGGCAGCCATCTCTTTCTCACGACCTCGATCAAGGGCGAGCACGTGCCCGGGCGCACCGCGCCGGACCACCTCGGCTTCGACCTCAAGCCAGGCTATCTCCACGTCGACAGCGAAGGGGTCGATTACACGCACACGCTGAAAGTGCTGGCCTATGAGACTCGTACCGGGAAGCTCCTGTGGGAGCGCACCGCGTACGACGGTCTGATGCACGACAACCGTCATCGCAGAAACACTTACGCCTCGTCGACCACCGTGACCGACGGCACGCTGGTGTACGCCTACTTCGAGGCCGCCGGACTCTACGCGTATGACTTCGACGGCACGCTCGCGTGGAAGGCATCGCTCGGCACCATCGCCAAGGCCGGTTTGGGCCCCGGTACATCTCCCGTGCTCTTCGAGAACCTGATCATTCTGCAGAACGACCAGGAGATGGGCGCGGGATCGGCGATCGTGGCGCTCGATAAGCGCACCGGGAAGGAAGTGTGGCGCGTGGACCGGACGACCCGCCGGAGCTGGGCGACGCCGCTGCTCGTCAAGGCGGCCGGGCGGATCGAGCTCGTCGCGTCGGGCGCGGAGATGGTGGCGGCCTACGATCCGCGGACCGGCACGGAGCTGTGGCGCGCGAATGGCGTGCGCAGTCACCCGATCCCGAGCGCCGTGGCGGGTCACGGTCTCGTGTTCCTCTCGGCCGGCAGCGGCGCCAAGGTCGCCATGGCGGTTCGCCCCGGCCGGAAGGGCGATGTGAGCGGTACCGACGCGATCGCCTGGACCTACAACAAAGGTACGGCCTACGTCCCCTCACCGATCCTGGTCGGGGACTATCTGTACCTGATGAGCGAGGCCGGTCTGCTGACGTGCCTGGACGCGAAGACGGGCGCCGTCCAGTACGAAGGAGGGCGCCC
>JBBECO010000267.1:0-10883 GCA_040881785.1 Vicinamibacterales bacterium | reverse complement strand
TGGCTCACTCGCTCCGCTCATTCGCGTCATGACTTGTGAGACCCGTTCCTAAGTGTCCAATGCTCCAACCGTCGCGTTACGCCGACGCCGTGTTTGAATCGTGTTCGGTGAACCGTGTTGAAGAGTGGCTAGAATTCGAGCTTCCGGATCAGCGCTTCGGCGAGGCGCCTGGTGGGCGATCCGGGTTTCGCCTCCCAGTAGCCCCGGCGAACGGTCACGAAGAATCGCTCCTCGATGAAGTCCTCTTCGAGCATGTCGAACGCTTCGCGCAGCAGCTCGAGGGCGCCGTCCGGTTTGGGATCCGCTTCGAGGACCTTCAGCGTCAGCGCGGTGTTGCGGAGCGCGACGGTGCCGATGGCGAGTGCGATCGCGGCCCGGGCGGGATCCCTGGTGGGCGCACCGCGGCTGATGAGCGTGCGCAGCGCTTCTTCATTGCCCGCCACCGCCAGTGCGGCGAGCCCCGTGGCCGCGCCGCGCACCAGCTCCTGGAAGCCGGCCGTCTTGATCCCGAACTCGAGGCTCTCGGTGAGATACCCCTCATGCGATCCGCAGTTGACGCCGACCATGCAGATGGCGGCCGCGATGGCCGGCTGTGTGTGGCGCGGCGCCGTCCGCTGCAGCGCGGCGAACGTCTCGAGCGCCCGCTTGTCGCCGAGCTTCCCCAGCGCCACCACGGCATCGTCCTGCAACGGGCCGTCGAGTTTCGCGACCTCCGTCAGCGCGCCGAAGGCGTAGGTCCCCTTGTAGTCGCCGATCGCCTCGATCACGGCGCTCCTGAAGAAATCCTGCCCGCGCATGACGAGGCGCGTCATCGTGTCCTGCGCGGCCGTTTCTTTCCCGTGCGCGGCAATCGCCCGGGTGAGCGCCGGTCTGACGAATTCGGATTCCTCGGTCGCGAGTGCGTCGATCAGGCGCGGGAGTGCGGCCGGATCGGGATGATGCTCGAAGAACGCGTAGGCGACCGCCCGCAGCCGGTCGTTCTTCTCTCCGAGCATCCGGACCATCACATCGCGGGTGCGCGGATCGTTGAAGCCCGACAGCAGCACGAGCGCACGAAACCGGACATAGCCGTCCTGATGTTTCGCAACCGCCTCGGTCAGGGCCGGCACCGCAAGCGCGGACGCGGCGCGGCGGATCGTGCGACCCGCTTCCATGCGTACGGGAAAGTCGAGGGTGCCCAGCCTGTCGATGGCGGAACGCACCTGCGCGGCGGTGACGGCCGTGGTCCCCGCCTCCTGCGCGCGGAGGGAAGACGCCGCCAGGAGGAACAACAGTGCAACGGAAGCGATTCGCATGCGGGTCAGTCGAGTGCCTTCAGCGCGAGCTGCAGATAGGCCTGCTCATCGCGCGGGAATGCCACCGGATACACGCCGGTATAGCAGGACGTGCAATAGGACGACTGGTCTCCGCCGACCGCCGCCTTCAGCCCGTTCAGGCTGAGATAGGCCAGCGAGTCCGCCTCGACGTATTTACGCACTTCTTCGACGGTGTGCGTCGCTCCGATCAGCTCGGAGCGGCTCGGCGTATCGACGCCGTAGAAACACGGCGAAATCGTCGGCGGGCAGCTGATGCGCAGGTGCACCTCGCGCGCGCCGGCGGCGCGGACCATCTTCACGATCTTGCGGCTCGTCGTGCCGCGGACGATGGAGTCGTCGATCAGGATGACGCGCTTGCCTTCGAGAATGCTGCGGACGGGGTTTAGCTTCACACGGACGTTGAAGTGGCGGATTGACTGCTGCGGCTGAATGAACGTCCGCCCGATGTAGTGATTGCGGATCAGCCCCATCTGCAGCGGCAGCTTCGCGCGTTCGGCGTAGCCGATCGCCGCGCACACGCCCGAGTCAGGGATCGGCACGACGACGTCGGCGTCCACCGGCGTTTCCAGGGCCAGGTGCTGCCCGAGCGCCGTGCGCACCTCGTTGACGCTGCGGCCGAAGACGTAGCTGTCCGGGCGCGCGAAGTAGACGTGCTCGAACACGCAGTGGGCCAGCGAGGCGATCGGGAACGGATGCCAGGACCGGATGCCGCCTTCGCTGATCACGAGCACTTCACCCGGCTCCACGTCGCGAACGTAGGTGGCCCCGATGAGATCGAGCGCGCAGGTTTCCGAGCACACGATCCACGCGTCCCCGAGGCGCCCCAGCGCCAGCGGACGGAACCCATGGGGATCGCGAGCGGCAATGATGCGGTTCTTCGTGGCCAGGACGAGGGAAAACGCACCGCTGACCTGCTTCACCGACTCGATCAGCGCTTCTTCGACCGACGGGGCCTTGGATTTCGCGTAGAGATGCAGCACGACTTCCGTGTCGCTGCTCGTCTGGAAGATGGAGCCTTCGCGGACGAGATCGTCGCGCAGCTCGCGCGCGTTCACCAGATTGCCGTTGTGCGCGATGGCGATCTGCCCGTGCGCACAGTCGATCAGCATGGGCTGCGCGTTCTGCAGCTTGCTCTCGCCCGCCGTCGAGTAGCGCGTGTGGCCGATGGCGAGATGCCCGGGCAGCCCCTCGAGGATTTCCGGCGTGAAGGCTTCCGCAACCTGCCCCATGGCGCGCGAGACGCGCATCTTGTGGCCGTCGCCGGTCGCGATGCCCGCGCTCTCCTGCCCGCGATGCTGGAGGGCGTAAAGGCCGAGGTACGTGAGGTTCGCTGCCTCGGGATGCCCGAAAATGCCGAAGACGCCGCATTCGTCTTTGAATTTATCGGCGGTCGCCCCCTTGGGCGCCGAAGCCTTGGCGAAGGCGGCTGCACCCCGCCTGGCGGCCTCCACTCGCTCTCGCTCCGTTCCGGCCGCTTTGAATTTATCGAGCATTGGATCCGTTCGTGAATTCTACGACGCCTGCCGCTGAAAATAGGTCCCGATCGCGTTCGCCCACCGGTGTTCGGCGTCCCGCACATCGAGGTCGATCGCCGCCTCTCCCGCCACGGTGATTGTCAGTCGCGTGCCGCCCGTCCGACCGATCACCCGCCCGGGCACGCCGGCCTCGGCGGCCAACTGCAACAGGGTCGCGGCATCCTCCTCACGCGTGCTGACCACGACGCGCGACGCCGATTCCGAGAAGAGGGCCGAATCGAGACGTCCGCCGGCGGCCGGCACGTCCACCTCACAGCCGATGCCGCCGGTGTCGAAGCAGGACTCGGCCAGTGTGACCGCGATGCCGCCGTCAGAGCAGTCGTGTGCCGAGCACAGCAGCCGCGCGGCCGCGGCGCGCCCGAGCAGCTCGATCAGCGCCCGTTCCTTCGGCAGATCCAGCTGCGGCGGCTGACCCTTGACGGCACCGTGCACCGTCTTGAGATATTCCGAGCCGCCGAGCTCGTCGTACGTTTCGCCCAGCAGCACCACCGCATCGTCCGCGCCCCGGAAGGCGCGCGCGATCGCGCAGGAGGCGTCCTCGATCAACCCGACGACGCCCAGGACGGGTGTGGGATAGATCGCCTTGCCGTCCGTCTCGTTGTAGAGGCTGACGTTGCCGCCGGTGATCGGCACGTCGAGGGCGCGGCAGGCCTCGCCGATGCCCCTGACGGCCTCGGCGAACTGCCACATGATCTCTGGACGCTCGGGGTTGCCGAAATTGAGGCAGTTGGTCGCGCCGATCGGCTGTGCGCCGGCGCAGGCGACGTTGCGCGCCGCTTCCACGACGGCGAGCATCGCGCCGCGGAACGGATCGAGGTAGCAGTAGCGGCCGTTGCCGTCCACCGACATCGCCAGCGCGCGCGCCGTGCCCTTCACGCGCACGACGGCCGCGCCCATGCCGGCAAGGACGATGGAGTTGGTCCGCACCATGTGGTCGTACTGGCGGTACACCCAGCGCTTGTTCGCCACGGTCGGCGAGGCGAGGATCCGCAGAAGCGCGTCCTGCCCCGGCACCTGTGGCAGGGAGGCCGGATCGAATTGCTGCACCTCGTCGAGGTACGCCGGGCGCGTCATGGGCCGGTGGTACACGGGAGCATCGTCGACCAGCGCGGTCGCCGGCATCTCCGCGACGACGGTGCCGTGGTCCTTCACCCGCAGCAGGCCGTCGTCTGTGACGTAACCGACGTGCGCCGCATGCAGGTCCCACTTCTCGAAAATGGCTTCGACGTCGGCCTCGCGCCCCTTCTTCACGACGAGCAGCATCCGCTCCTGGGATTCCGACAGCATCGTCTCGTAGGGGGTCATGCCGCTCTCGCGCTGCGGCACGTGCATGACGTCGATCTCGATGCCGCTGCCACTGCGCGCGCCCATCTCGGAGGTGGCGCAGGTCAGGCCCGCGGCCCCCATGTCCTGGACGCCGATGAGCGCATCCCCCTTCATCAGCTCGAGACAGGCCTCGAGCAGCAGCTTCTCCATGAAGGGATCGCCGACCTGGACGGCCGGGCGCTTCTCGGCCGACGTGTCGTCGAACTCCGCCGACGCCATCGTCGCACCGTGGATGCCGTCGCGGCCGGTCTTGGCGCCGACGTAATACACGGGATTGCCGACGCCATCGGCGCGCCCTTTGACGAGCGCATCGGCCTGCGCCAGCCCGAGGCAGAACACGTTCACGAGCGGATTGCTGACGTAGGCTTCGTCGAACACGATCTCGCCGCCGACCGTCGGAATGCCGATGCTGTTGCCGTATCCCGCGATGCCGGCGACGACCCCTTCGACGATGCGGCGCGTGCGGGCGGCGTGCTCGCCCTCCATCGGGCCGAACCGCAGCGAGTTCATGAGCGCGATCGGCCGGGCGCCCATCGTGAAGATGTCGCGAATGATCCCGCCGACCCCCGTCGCCGCACCCTGGTACGGTTCGATGAAGGAGGGATGGTTGTGGGATTCGATCTTGAAGACCGCGGCGAGGCCGTCACCGATGTCCACGGCGCCGGCGTTCTCACCGGGCCCCTGGAGGACGCGCGGTCCCTGTGTCGGGAGCGTCCGCAGGTGGACGCGCGAGCTCTTGTAGCTGCAGTGCTCCGACCACATGACCGAGAACATGCCGAGCTCGGTGAGGGATGGCTCGCGGCCGAGCGCCGCGACGATCCGCGCGTACTCGTCCGCTTTGAGACCGTGGCGTTCGAGAAGGGCGGCGTCGGCTGTGCTCATGAAAAAAGTGTCCTACCAGGCCGCTGAAGAATGACGGGCGTTGTTCATCATCCTGCCAGTGCTCCGCGGGATGCGAGCGACGCGACCACGGAATCGAAGAGCACGAGGCCGTCCTCGCTGCCGAGCGCCGATTCACAGGCGCGCTCCGGATGCGGCATGAGTCCCACGATGTTGCGCTGCTCGCTGCACAGGCCGGCGATCGCGTGGACCGACCCGTTCGGGTTCGCGGCCTCCGACGTCTGGCCCGACGCGTCGCAGTAGCGGAAGACGATCCGGCCGGATGATTCGAGCTGCTCGAGCGTCTCCGGATCGGCGACGTAGTTGCCTTCGCCGTGAGCGATGGGGAGCCGCAGCACCTGGCCGCGCGACGCCCGCAGCGTGAACGGCGTGTCGGTTTGCTCCACGCGCACATACACGTGCTCGCAGTGGAACTTCAAGTCGCGGTTCCGGATCAGGGCGCCGGGCAGCAGCTTCGCTTCGCACAGGACCTGAAAGCCGTTGCAGATCCCCAGAACGGGACCGCCGGCCGCGGCGAATGCGCTCACCGCCTTCATGACGGGGGAGAACTGCGCGATCGCGCCGGTGCGCAGATAGTCGCCGTAGGAAAACCCGCCCGGCAGGACGACGACGTCGGCTCCCTTGAGGTCCGACTCCTTGTGCCAGATGAACTCGGCGTCCTGCCCCAGCACGTGCTTGGCCGCGTGGTACGCGTCGTGATCGCAGTTCGAGCCGGGAAAGACGATGACGGCGAATTTGGTCTTTGGCATGGGCAAAGGCGTTGCTAGTCGATCTCTATCCGATAACTCTCGATCACGGGATTCGCCAGGACCTTGTTGGCGACGTCCGACGCCAGCTCGCGGGCCTTGTCGGCGGAGGCGGCGTCGATCTCGAGCTCGAAGTACTTGCCCTGGCGGACGTCGCCGATGCCGTTGTAGCCCATCGAATGGAGCGCCTCGGAAATCGTCCGGCCCTGGGGATCGAAAACGGACGGTTTGAGGGTGACAAACACTCTGGCTTTCATCTTTTCCTTTTGCGATGGGGCCCCACCCCCATCGCGTGTCGTCGCTCGCTCTCGCTCGCGACGGTTTCTGAAGCTTCCGGGTCGAACTCGACCCGACTCTACGACAATGCCGGCGAAAAAACTCGAGCGAAGATTGCGTCCACGTTTCGCAGCTGATCGTCCAGATCGAACGCCTTCTCGATCCCGGCGGCCGGCAGTACCTTGATCAGGTCGGTGTCGGCCAGCAGCAGCGCCTTGAAATCCTTCTGCTCGTGGAACGACCGCATGGCGTTCCGCTGCACCCACTCGTAGGCCTGTTCGCGCGAGATCCCGCGGCGCGCGAGCTCGAGCAGCACGGTTCCGGAGAACACCACGCCGCGCGACCGCTCGAGATTCTGCCGCATCCGGTCCGGATAGACGACCATGCCGGCGGCGATCCGCGTGAAGCGGCGCAGCATGTGATCGAGCGCGATGAAGCTGTCGGGAAGAATCACACGCTCGACCGACGAGTGCGAGATGTCGCGCTCGTGCCAGAGCGCCACATTCTCGAGCGCGGCCATCGCATTGGCGCGGATCAGGCGCGCGAGACCGGTGATCTGCTCGCACCCGACCGGGTTGCGCTTGTGCGGCATGGCCGAGGAGCCCTTCTGCCCCTTGGCAAATGGTTCCTCGACTTCGCCGATCTCGGTCTTCTGCAGCCCGCGGATCTCGAGCGCGAACTTCTCGAGCGAGGCGGCGGTGATCGCCATCGCGGTCATGAGCTCCGCGTGGCGGTCACGCTGGATGACCTGCGACGACACGGGCGCCGGCTCGAGGCCGAGCATCTCGCAGACACGTGCCTCGATCGACGGATCGAGGTGCGCGAACGTGCCGACGGCGCCGGAGATCTTCCCGACCGCAATGCCGGCGCGCGCCCGCAGCAGGCGGTCCAGGTCTCGCTGCAGCTCGGCGTACCAGAGCGCGAGCTTCACGCCGAACGTCATCGGCTCGGCGTGGACCCCGTGCGTGCGCCCGATCATCGGCGTCCGCCGGTGCTCCTCGGCGCGCGCCCGCACCGCATCCATCGCACCCGCGACGCCCTTGATGATCAGGTCGCAGGCCTGCCGCATCTGCAGCGCCTGCGCGGTGTCGACCACGTCCGACGACGTGAGGCCGAAGTGCAGCCAGCGCGCCGCGGGGCCGACCTTCTCGGCGACGGCGGTCGTGAACGCGATCACGTCGTGCTGGGTGGTCTGCTCGATCTCTTCGATGCGGGCGATGTCGAATGCGGCCTTCGCGCGCAGCTCTTTCGCGGCCTCGGGCGGCACGATCCCGGCCTCGGCCATGGCGTCGGCCGCGGCCAGCTCCACGTCGAGCCACGTCTCGTAGCGACGCCGCTCGCTCCAGATGCTCCCCATTTCGGGGTTCGTATAGCGCCTAATCATTGATCGCTACTGCAAGGCAAGACGTTCTGCCGTCAGGTCCGGCGTTCCTGAGCCCACCACGGTGGCGGCCACTGAACCCCCGGAAAACAAGTCCGTTGCCACGCGCTGCACATCGTCCGCGGTGACCCGCTCGACCCCCTCGAGCGTCTCGTCGAGGCCGAAGTGGCGGTCGAAGTAGATCTCCTGCCGGGCGAGGTGCGACATGCGGCTGGCGGTGTTCTCCAGGCTCAGCATGAGGCTGCCCTTCAAGTGGTCCTTCGCTCGTCGCAGCTCCGACTCGGGCACCGGCGACTGCTTGATCGCGCGCAGCTCCGCGAGACACAGGTCCACGACTTCCTCGACGGCTTCGTTCGCGCAGCCCGCATAGATCGTGAGGTTGCCGGCGTCGCGGTAGGCGCTCAGACCGCTGAACACCGAGTAGGCGAGGCCGCGCTTCTCACGGACGTTCTGAAAGAGCCGTGAGCTCATCGACCCGCCGAGGACGGTGTTGAGGATGTAGCTCACGTACCGATCGTCATGCCGCTGCGGATAGCTCGTCGTGCCGAGACAGACATGACTCTGCTCGATGTCCTTCGTGCGAGTGATCACCTGCGGGACGACCCTGGGCGGCGTGCCGTTGAGCGGCTCCCCCTGCTTCTTCACCCCGCCGAACGCGGTCTCGATCAGCTCCCGAACCTTCGCGTGCTGGATATTCCCCGCGGCTGACACGACGATGTTCGAGCCCACGTACGCGCCGGCGAAATAATCGCGCAGCGCGTCCTGCGTCAGGGCCTCGACGGTCTCCTTCGATCCGAGAATCGGACGGCCGAGCGGGTGCCCTTCCCAGAAATACTGCGTGAACAGCTCGTGGACCAGGTCGTCGGGCGTGTCCTCGACCATCTTGATCTCTTCGAGGATGACCTTCTTCTCGCGCTCGATCTCCTCCGGCTTGAACGCCGGACGCAGAACGATGTCGGAGAGCAGATCCACGGCAAGGGGGAGATGTTCGTCGAGGACCTTGATGTAGTAGCTGGCGTACTCCTTCGCGGTGAAGGCGTCGAGCTGGCCGCCGATCGAGTCGATCGACTGGGCGATGTCTTCGGCCGTCCGGGTATCGCTGCCTTTGAAGAGCATGTGCTCGACGAAGTGCGCGATGCCGCTGCGGGCGTCCGACTCGTGGCGCGATCCGCGGGTCAGCCACACCCCGATCGTCACGGAACGGACGTGCGGCATCGTCTCGGTGATGAGCCTGAGTCCGTTGTCGAGGACCTCGCGAACGACCATGTTTAGTTGGACTGCCGCAAAGCGTTGATAACTAAGGGGTTAGAAGGTTGCGGTGAAAGAGTGATGATACCACACCTACCGGGCTGCGCCAAAGCCGCCGAGACTGTCCCAGGGGTTCTCCCCGTATCGGCCGGACCGCCCTGCTCAGCTATCTGCGCGGGGGCACCATAGTACAATTGCAGTTCGTTTCGCCGGGGATTTTGCCCACATCATGACTGCCAGACCCGATCTCGCGAGCCTCGACCTGCCCGAACTCGAGCAGGCACTCGTGCGCCTCGGGCATCCGCGTTTCCACGGCCGGCAGATCTTTCAGTGGATCCACAAGCGCGGGGTCACGGACTTCGCGCTGATGAGCGATCTCAGCCGCGAGATGCGCGAGCAGCTGGCCGAGGCGTTCGAGATCCGCACGCCGGAGGTCATCCGGACGGAACGCTCTTCCGACGGCACCACGAAGCTGCTGCTCCGGCTGGCCGACGGCAAGCAGATCGAATCGGTCTTCATCCCCGACACCCCGTCGCAGACGTTCTGCATCTCCACCCAGGTTGGGTGCGCGATGAAGTGCGCCTTCTGCCTGACCGGGAAGATGGGGATCGACCGCAACCTCACCGCCGGGGAGATCGCCGGCCAGGTTCGCGTGCTCGCGCGCGAACTGCACATGCTCGACGCGCGTTTCAACATCGTCCTGATGGGGATGGGCGAGCCGCTCCACAACTACGAAGCGACGATGAAGGCGCTCCGGATCCTGAACGACGAGCACGGGCTGGCGATGTCGGCCCGGCGGATCACGCTGTCCACCGTCGGCGTGCTGCCGGCGCTCGAGCGCCTCGCGACCGAACCGGTGATGCCGAACCTGGCGATCTCGCTGCATTCGACGACCGAGGAGCAGCGCGACATGCTGGTGCCGATCAACCGCAAGTACGGCTTGAAGGAGCTCCTCGACGCCTGCCGCCGGTTCCCGGTCAAGCGCCGCGAGCGGATCACGTTCGAGTACGTGATGCTCAACGAGGTCAACGACACGCCGGAGGACGCGCGCCGGCTCGTGCGGCTGCTGCACGGGATCCGCGGCAAAGTGAACCTGCTGCCGCTGAACGAGGCCGCGGGGATTCCGTTCGACCGGCCGTCCGACGAGCGCGTCAACCGCTTCGCGCGGATCCTGTCGGAGCATGGCGTCACCGTCTCGGTGCGCAAGTCGCGCGGCCGCGACATCCGCGCCGCATGCGGCCAGCTGATCACCGAGTCGCAGAAGACCCAGCCCCCTGGACGCCGCCTCGCCATGCTGATGGAACAAGGCGTCTAACCAGGCCGCTGAACCGGGACGGGCTGAATGCCAAATGGACCCTGATGACGCGGCCGCTGCCTCGCCGCTTGCAGCGGCAGGGCCATGCCACTCCCGGGCGGCTCGGCCTACGCGCACGAAAAACGAACCTGCGGCGCCGGCTTACGATGCGGCTCCGGCTGGGGCTCTCCGGACGCCGGTAAAGGATCGTTTGGATAGTGGGGTCATCCGTACGTTGTTGGCGAATCAGTGCCTCCGCCGATGGGACCGCCTGCGGTCCGTTTTTCAGAACTTACCCGCCTTCGCCTCGCTGCAAGAGGCTGGCGAGGCTTCGGCGAGGCAGGCTGCAGCGCGCTGGCCTAATGCCGCCGGGCCTGACATGGCCCTGCCGCACGCGGCGAGGACCAGAAGGGACCAGGCACGCTGTCGGTCATTCAGGTGGCGGCAAAGAGAGACGAGATCGGCTAGGTTTGGCGGGCGGGCTTCGGGCGCCGGGCCATCATTTGAATCGACCACGTCTGGCTGTCCTCAAAGCTGTGGAAACGATGGACGCCCCTGGGCAGGAACGGCTTGTCGCCGCGGAGCCGGATGACGAGCTCGAGGAAGGGTTGAGCGGCGACCAGACCTCCCCTTGACGGGGTGCGGCGACCGACCGTCTTCATGTCCCTTGTCGTCCTCCCTGCCATGCTGACAGTATCGCCCGAAGCCGCGAACAGAGTCGAGTCATGCGGGCTTGCCGCAAACGTCAGGGAGAAGGGCGCCAGCCTGGAACCGCCACACCCGTTTCTGCACCCGTCACCAACACGCGGACCCGCTCGTTGCGCGCGCGTCCTGCCGGGATCCTGACCTTCAGGTAGTTGT
>JBBECO010000266.1:0-1761 GCA_040881785.1 Vicinamibacterales bacterium | reverse complement strand
CGGTAGATCGCGTCCGCGTGGTCGTCGGCGATGAGCAGCGAGCCGTCCGGCATGACCAGCACGTCGGACGGACGGCCCCACGCGTTGCCGGTCGTCCGCGACCCCCGTGTCGCCCACGCGCCGCGCAGCCACCCCTCGGCAAACGGCGTATAACTCACCGCCTTGTTGCCGTCGAGCGTGACCAGCATGATCCGGTAACCCTGGGGCACCGACCGGTTCCACGACCCGTGCTCCGCCACGAGGATC
Source organism: Vicinamibacterales bacterium (assembly GCA_040881785.1). GTDB lineage: Bacteria > Acidobacteriota > Vicinamibacteria > Vicinamibacterales > 2-12-FULL-66-21 > JACDCA01. The sequence goes on along the minus strand of JBBECO010000266.1, from coordinate 1,515 downwards.
TGATTGCGGTACTCGGCCGGGAACATCTGCCCGGTATAGAACGTCATGCCGATCGCCGCGACGTGGGCGCCGAGCTCGAGGGCCGGCTTCTCGAAGTCGCTGCAGGGACGCTTGGCGCCGAACTCCGGATCGGGCACGTCACCGCCATGGCAGTACGGGAAGCCGAAGTGAAGTCCGGGCTTGTAGGCGCGCAGCAGTTCATCGGGCGGCACATCGTCGCCCATCATGTCGCGTCCGTTCTCGGTGAGCCACAGCTCGCGGGTCCGCGGGTGCCAGGCGAACCCGACCGTGTTGCGGATGCCGCGCGCGAAGACCTCGAGACCGCTGCCGTCCGGTTTCATGCGCGTGATGGTCGCGAACCGCTCGTCGTCCGGCCGCTCGCAGACGTTGCACGGCGCGCCGACCGGCACGTAGAGCATGCCGTCGGGGCCGAAGCCCAGATACTTCCAGCCGTGATGGGCCTCGGTCGGCAGGGATTCGTTGACCACGACCGGTTCCGGCGGCGAGTCGAGCTTCGACTCGATGCCGTCGTACCGGATGACGCGTGAGACCGCCGCGACGTACAGCGCGCCGTCTCGAAACGCCACGCCGCTCGGCATGTTGAGCCCGGTGGCGATTGTGTAAACCCGGTCACCCTTCTTGTCGCCGTCCTGATCGACGACGGCGTAGACCTTTCCCGCCGAGCGGCTGCCGACAAACAGGGTGCCCTTGTCGCCGAGTGCCATCTGCCGCGCGTTGTCCACGCCGGTCGCGTAGACGTCGATGGCGAAGCCCGCCGGGAGCTTGATTTCGTCGAGCGGCAGGGTGGGTGCCGTCTGGGGATTGGGAAGCGCGTACAGAAGGGCAAGGAGCAGGGGAAGCAATCGAGCCATGCCTTCATGGTATGACGGATCCGCCTGCGCGGCGGCCGCTGCCGTGAGCTCGAGCGGAAACGGGGGTAATCCTAGCCCGCCCTGCGCATCGACGAGAACACGCGCTGCGGAACACGGCGGCCGGCCGAGAGGCGGACCACCGGGATGTGCGCGGTCATGGGGCAGGTCGTGAGCAGGCGACCTGTTTCAGAGGCTTCGATGTCGGCGAGCGAGTCGTCGATGAGAATCAGATCGGGCACATGATAGGAGGCCTTCACGATGGCCTCGAAGCCGGTGCGCGCGACGGAGACGCGGAAGCCCGCATCGCGAAGCTGCCCCTCGCGCCGCTCGCGTGATTCGGCGTTGCTGTCGGCGATCAGGATGTGACGGGCGGCGAAGCGGTGGATGTCGTGTGTCGCGCCGCCGACAACGGAACCGTTGCTCGTCTGTAATTCAGACATGATCGCCGCCTTTCTGCGCACGATTCCGCCGGCAGCAAGAACGCTGCCGCACCATCAGCGATCGAAGTGTGACGGCGGGTACCGGCGCTGGCAATCCTCTGTTTGCCTGAGACGACGCAAAAGCCTCGGAATTCGCGCTCACGAGGGTGACTCTCACGCGAAACGGGGTGGCGGGCCTCCTTCGGATTCGGCGGTGACGCGTC
>JBBECO010000265.1:1505-10979 GCA_040881785.1 Vicinamibacterales bacterium | reverse complement strand
CGCCGCTTCGCCGGCTCGCGCCGTTCGCGTGGCTCATTCGCTGGCGCTCATTCGCATCGCGTGTCCCGGCACAGCAGAGTCAGATTACCCCGGCCTGTGTAGCGGAGTGCCGTCGGGCACGCCTCTGCGCGCACGGCGGTGCTCCCCTCAGAATGCCCTAAACACAGGCACCATTACGACTAACGGCAGAGATGCCGTCTGGGCTCTGCCGTGGCACAGCCGTTGCTGTCTACCTCGGCAGACAAAAACCGCGCGGGCGGATCCGCGCCAGGAGAATTGAAATGCTCGAAACCATCGCAATCATCCTCATCATCCTGTGGCTCCTCGGCATGGTCAGCGGCTACACGCTGGGTAATTTCATCTATGTGCTGCTCGTCATCGCGATCGTGCTGTTCCTGGTGCGACTGCTGAGCGGCCGCCGCGTATAGCCATCGAGACCGCCGGCGCGCGCCGCTTCCAGCGAACCACCGCGACACCGGCGAACACCATCGCCGCGGCGGTGGCCATGCGGGCGGTGAACGGCTCGTCGACGAGCGCCACGCCCAGCGCCACCGCAATGACCGGGTTGACGTAGGCGTACAGCGACACGAACGACACCGACAGGTGCCGGAGCGCATAGGTATAGGCGACGAACCCGCCGATGGCCCCGAGCGTCGACAGGTAGACGAGCGATGCGACCGTGCGAGGTGTGAAGAACAGCTGCGACCACTCACCGCGCAGCGTGCCGGCCGCCATCATCATCAGCCCGCCCGCGAGCATCTGCAGGGCGGTCGTGCCCAGAATGTGATCCGTGCGGCCGCGCCGCTTCGAGTACGACGACCCCAGCGCCCACCCGAATGAGGCGATCTGCAGCGCGATCACGCCCGCGAGAAAATTGCGGTCTGCACCGCGATCGAGCGTGAGGTCTGGCCAGACCAGCACGAGAATGCCCGCAAATCCAATCATCAGCCCGGCGAGCGTGTTCGCGCGCAGACGCTCGCCGTCGCGCAGCGCCGCTTCGACCGCGGCCATCCAGAACGGCGAGGTCGCCACCATCACGGCCGCAAGTCCGCTCGGCACCCACTGCTCCGCGAACACGACGCCGCCGTTGCCGAGACCGAGCAGCAGAAACCCGAGCAGTGCGATGCTGCCCCATCGCGACGGAGGCGGGAGCGCCTCACCGCTCGCGCGGACGTAAAGCGCCAGCAGACTGCCGGCGATCGTCCAGCGCAATCCGCCCATCAGCGCCGGTGGAATCGATTCGAGCGAAATCCGGATCCCGAGATACGTCGTGCCCCAGATGAGGCACACCGCCCCCCAGGCGAAAAATGCCAGTCGCCGTTCGCGTGGCGTCGTCATGCGGACGCCTCCGGCAGGGATGACGGAATCGCGAGCCGCGAGGTTTCCTTGACGGTTTCGAGCACGACCGTGGTGCGGGTCGACCGCACGCAGGGGATCGCGCCGATCTGCGTGCGGAGCAGCGACCCGAGATGCTCGGGGCTCCGCGCGCGGACCTTCACGAGGTAGCAGTCGTCGCCGGCGACGTGATGCACCTCCAGCACTTCGGGGAGCTCGCTGAGTTGTCGCGCCACGCTGTCGTCGGCCGGCCCCTCCGCGCTTCGGACGGCGACGAACGCGAGCATGCCCTGGCCGAGGACCGCCGGATCGATTTGCGCTGTGTAGCCTTGAATTACACGGCGTGCCTCCAGTTTGCGCATTCGCTCGAGCACCGCGGAGGGGGCGAGCCCGACGGATCGGGCAATCTCCGCTTGAGTCTCGCGGGCGTTGTCCTGAAGTTTATTTAGTATTTGAAGGTCTATTTCGTCGATTATTCTGTCTATGGCCGACATGTATGAATTTTATGTCGGACTGGAGGCCCACGTCCACCCTACCGCCGGCTCTCCCATGGCCGAAGTTAGGGCGGGCACAAAAAGTGCTTCCGGGCGCCTGTTCCCCTGGGAATCGAGTGAAGAACAACAAGAAGAAGAAGTCGCGGGACTCGGCGACTGTGGAAAGCATGACGTCCATGCAGGGACAACTGGAGGCGCTGCTCCAGCAGGGGCGCCGTCTGCGCCAGCAGATCGAGTCGATTGCGGCGGATGTGGACTTCCCCCTCACGCGTGAGTCGGATGGCGACCCGCGTTTGCGGGGCTCCAACCCGTCCCGGCCGGATCCGCTGAGCCGTCGCCACGAGCGGGCCGACGACCACCACAAAAAGCGGTAAGCCGCCTCAGTGCGGGCGCGAAGCCGGGGCCGAACCGGCGACACCTGACGGCCACAGGACAAATCCTCTCACCCTCCCGGCGCCCAACGCCTCTCCCATCACGTCTCGGCCCGCCCCTTCCGACAGCCATCGCGCGAACAGGGCGCCCGCCTCGATGCGGGGATCGGCGATCACCGCGTACGTGTTCAGCAGACGCGGGTCACCCTCGAACAGCACGCGCAACCGAATCGACTCGCGCAGCGCTTCGTAGGTGCCGCGGTCCGTCAGCGTGTAGGCGCCGGTACTGCCGGCCACGCGCAGCGTCTGCCCCATGCCCGCGCCTGCGACCACGAGGCGTGCCGGCTCGGGCTCGACTCCCGCCGCGGCCCAGAGGTCCTGTTCACGCTCGTGGGTGCCGGATTCGTCGCCGCGCGAGAGGAAGCGCGCGGCGGATTGCGCGATGCGCGTCATGGCCTCGACCGCGTCCCCGGCGCCCGCCACACCGGACGGGTCCTCCGGCGGACCGACGATCAGAAAGTCGTTGTAGAGGATCTTGCGATAGGTCCACGACGGATGCGCGGCCAGGGCGGCGGTTTCACGCGCCGGCGCGTGGCTGATCACCACGTCGGCCGAACCCGCGGCGAGCATGTCGAGGGCGCGACCGCTGCCGACGAGCACCGGCCGCACGGTGCCGCCGCGATAGGCGGCCAGCACGACGTCCAGCAGGCCGCTGTTGGCCACGCTCGACGTCGTCGCGAGGATCAGGGGACCGTCCGCGCGCGAGCATGCCGCCTGTCCGGCCAGGGGCACCAGCAGCAACGCAGAAGGGAAAATGGCTAGAACGCATCTCACAAAGCGCAAACGCGAACAAGCGCTAGCGAGTGAGCCACGCGAACGGAGCGCGCCGGCGCAGCGGCGCGCGAGAGAGCGTGTAGGGGAGTCCGCGGGGCGGCGCCCCGCGGGTAAATCAGACAAAGCCGAAGGTGCCGCGTCCGAGCCATGCGCCCCCGTCAACCGTCAGGGTCTCACCCGTGATGTAGCCGGAACCCGGCGCGGCGAGAAACGCCACGGCATCGCCGACTTCCTCGGGAGTGCCCCACCGTTTCAGCGGGACCATGTCGGTGATCCGCTGCACCGCCTCCGGCGTATTCCAGAGCTGTTTCGCGGCACCGGGCGACTCGACCGGTCCCGGCGCCACGGCGTTGACCCGGATCTTGTGCGGCGCCCATTCGACCGCGAGCGTCTGCGTCATCGACATCACGCCCGCCTTCGCGGCGGCCGAATGCACGGTGCCGGGGCTGCCGGTCCAGACGTAGTTGGCCAGCACCGAGACGATCGCGCCGCCGCCGCCGCGTGCGATCATGTGCTGCCCCACGGCACGCGAGCAGTAGTAGCTGCCGTTCAGCACGATCCCGATCACCGCGTTCCAGCCGTTCGGCGACAGCGCCTCGGCGCGGGAGATGAAGTTGCCCGCGGCGTTGTTGATGAGGATGTCGATGCGCCCGTAGTGCCGCAGCGTCCGCTGGACCATCTCGTCCACCTGCTCGGGATTGCGGACGTCCACCTGCACGGCGAGCGGATCGAGGCCGGCGTGCCGCAGCTCGGCGCTTCCCTTCTCGAGGTTCTCGGAATTGCGGCTGCCGATCACGATGCGTGCGCCAAGTCCGCCGAGGCGCTTCGCAATGGCCAGCCCGATGCCCGTCCCGCCGCCGGTGACGATCGCGACCTGCCCTTCGAACAATGTGGGAATGAACATACGCAACAGAATATGACAGGCCGCTGAAAGGCGACGGTTGTTCAGCCATCCTGCTAGAATCGCGGGGCGTCCGTGACCACGCCACATCCGGAAGAATTCGCGCGTCTCTTCGAAGCCGTCCACGAAGGCGTCTACATCGGCCGGCTCACGCCGGACGGCACCGTCACGCTCTCGGCCAATCCGTACCTCAAGCTCATGTTCGGCTACGCGGGGGAAACGCCGGTCGAAGAGGTCCGTCCGTTCGACCTGGAACGCTTCGTCGATCCGCAGGCGCGGGAGGCGTTCGTCGGACGGCTGTCGCACGACCGCTCGCTCACCGATTACCTGCTGCGGCTGCGGCGGGCCGACCGCGCGCCGATGTGGGTGGAAATCACCGCCCACGCCCAGGAGGACGGCGACGGCGTCCGCGTCGAGGCGCTCATGCGCGACGTCTCCGAGCGCAAGCGGCTCGAAGACCAGGCCCGCGACCTGTATCACCAGCTCCTGCAGGCCGAGAAGCTCGCCGCCCTGGGCCAGACGATCTCCGGCGTCGCCCACGAGCTGAACAACCCGCTCGCCACCATCCTGACCTGGGCGGAGCGGCTCGCGCAGCGGCCGGCCGACGACCAGACGCGCCGCGGCCTCGAAGCGATCCTCGCCGAGTCGGAGCGTGCCGCGCGGATCGTCCGCAATCTCCTGACCTTCGCCCGCAAGCGCCACACCACGCGCGGCATGGTGGACGTCAACCAGGTCATCCGCGAAACGCTCGCGCTGCGCGCCTACGAGCAGCGCCTGAGCAACGTCACGATCATCGATGCCCTGTCGTCCGGCCTTCCCCAGGTGTTCGCCGACCAGCACCAGATGCAGCAGGTGCTCCTCAACCTGGTGATCAACGCGGAGCAGGCGATGATCGGCGCCAACGGCCGGGGCACGCTGATCCTGCGCACGTGGCACGACCCCGAGCGCGACGCCGTGATCCTCGAAGTCAACGACGACGGACCGGGCGTGCCGGACGATGTGCAGCCGCGCATTTTCGATCCGTTCTTCACGACGAAGGAAGTCGGCAAGGGCACCGGCCTCGGCCTCACGGTCGCCTACGCGATCATCCAGGAACATGGCGGACGGCTGACGGTGAAGTCGCGGGCCGGACGCGGCGCCTCGTTCTTCGTCGAGCTGCCGGTGAGCGAAGCCGGCCTGCCGCAGGCCCTGCCCAAACCGCCGGACAGGACATTCGCGCCGCCCGCCTCGGCGGCCGGCTCGACGATCCTCGTGGTGGAGGACGAAGCCGCGCTCGGTGCGGCGGTGGCCGAAGCACTCGCCGACGCCGGCTTCATCGTCGATCGCGCGGCCGACGGCCTGGAGGCGCTCGAGCGCGTCGCCGCCCGCGCCTACGACGTGGTGATTTGTGATTTGAAGATGCCGCGACTCGACGGCCCGTCGTTCTTTCGCGAGCTGGAAAAACAGAATGCGCCGCTGGCACGGCGCATTCTCTTCGTCACGGGGGATGTGGCCGGGACGGACGCGGAGCGCTTTCTCGAAGAATCCGGTTGCCGCTGGCTCGCCAAGCCCTTCCGCCTGCGCGACCTGCTGCGTTCGGCCTCCGAGCTGATCGCCGTGCCGTAGCACGGATGCGTGAGCATCCTGCTAGCGCGCGACGGCCGCACGCGGCGGCGCCATCGGCACACGGCGCGAGATCTGCGCAGGCGCCTCCGGCTGCTTGTACTGCAGCAACACGCCGCGCTCCCCGTCCGCCGCGTCCATCTTCGCCATGCGCAGGCGGCGCATGGTCTTCTGGAACTCGATGACCGGACTGACGACGTCTTCGGCCGCCTCGGCGCCGAGCGCCTTCTTCAGCCGCTGAACGGCGCGCGCGTGCAGCTGCGACACGCGCGATTCGTTGACGCCGATCTCCGCGCCGATCTGCTTCATCGTCGCGTCGCCGTAGTAGTAGAGGCCGACGACCTTGCGCTCGCGCGGCGGCAGCGACGCGATGGCTGCGCGGATACGGTCCCGGACCTCCGTCTGCTCGAGCTGCTTGTCGGGTGCGACCGGCTCCGACGGCACGAGCGCTGCGGGCAACTGCGCGCCGTCCACGTGCTCACCGGCCGAGAGCGGTGAGGTCGATTCGATGGTGTGGATGCGGACGATCGTGCGGCTCAGCCGCGTCTCATCAGAACCCATGCGCGCCGCGAGGTCCGCCATGGACGGCTCCGAGCCGAGCTCCTTGCGCAGCTGCTCGCGGGCGGCTTCCAGCTCGCGCCGCTGACGGCGCACGCCGCGCGGCCAGGCGTTGCGCCGGAGCGCGTCGATCATCGCGCCGCGGACGCGCCGCTCCGCGAACGTCTCGAACTTGATGCCGCGCGCTTCGTCGTAGCGGCACGCGGCGTCGATCAAACCGATCATGCCGTCCTGCACGAGGTCCTTCAGCTCGATCGAATGCGGCATCGACGAGGCGACGCGGCGGGCAAGCGATTCCACGAAGGGAAGACCGTTCGCGATACGGTCGCGGTGACGGGCGGCGAGGGGCTGGCGCTGCATGGTTCGATGACCTCCAGAAGTCGCGGCAACACGCCGCGGCGAAGAGCTGAAGGGCAACGGCGATACCAGACCTGAAGCGAACGAAATACGAAACTGGCTGACACCACGGTCGACGCCCTAAGTCTCTGATTTATTGGTGGTTATGGGAGTGAAAGGGTGTGCAGGCGGGAGAATTTCCGGATATTCGTGGACAGCCCGTGGCCGGATCGTTGACTATTTTCCGGCCTGGCTGTCAGACAATTGACTCTCTGTGTCTTTCAAACGGATCCTGATTTCGCGCGCGGTAGACATGGCTTCGAGGGCGCTCGTCACGACGAGCGACGCCCGTGCACGGGCGGTGTCCTCGGCCAGCTTCGCTTCCAGCAGCTCCGCGTTGGCCAGGATGATCCCGAGCTGGTTGTTCAACCGGTGGAAGAGCAATCCGAAGTCCTGGTTCATGAAGCTTCTTTGCGCACCAGGTCCGCGGTGCGAGCGGGCTCGCGCCAGAGGGTGTCGACGAAGATGCGGACCGAGCCGCCGGCCGTGCGGACGTACTCGACCTTCCCGCCGGCGATCCAGTTGTAGATGGTCCGTCGGCTGACGCCGACGAGCTCGCACGCCTTCATGATCGAGATCGTTTTCCGTTCGGCGATCGTCGTGGTCCGGTTCATTTCCATATTGATCTGCATGCGTGATTGCCCGAGCGGGGACTCGGTTCCCCTGTTTGCCTGACGGAATTATCGGAGCGGCCCGTTCCGACCTGTAGAGTCTCCCGAGCCGCCAATTTGACCGCCCCTGACGGGGGTGTCAAAATACCGCCCACGCCAGTAAATGACTGAAAACCAAAAACATCTGCTCATCGTGGACGACGAAGCGGCGCTCCGCGAGGCGATTGCCGAACGCCTGGGGGACCACGGATTCCTCGTCGAGCAGGCGGCAAGCGGCGAAGAAGCGCTCGAGCGGCTGGCCGCGTTTGCCTTCGACATCCTCATTACGGACCTCCGCCTCCCGGGTATCGACGGGCGCCAGGTACTCGACGCGGCAACCGAGCGGTATCCCGACCTCATCGCGATCGTCATCACGGGCTTCGGCACCGTCAAGGACGCCGTCGAGGCGATCAAGCAGGGGGCGGCGGACTTCATCACCAAACCCTTCCAGTTCGACGCACTGATGCACGTCCTCCGTTCGGCCATGGAGCAGCGGCGCCTCAAGTCCGAGAACGCGTATCTCCGCTCGCAGCTCGAAGCACGCTATCGGTTCGACGGCATCATCGGCCGCAGCGAGCCGATGCGTGAGCTGTTCGAGCTGCTCGAAACGGTGGCGGCCACGTCGAGCACCGTGCTCATCACGGGTGAGACCGGCACCGGGAAGGAACTCGCCGCGCGGGCGCTGCATCACAACAGTCCGCGCCGGAACAACCGCTTCGTCGCGCTCAACTGCAGCGCCATCCCGGAAACGCTCCTGGAGGCCGAGCTCTTCGGGCACGTCCGCGGCGCGTTCACCGGCGCTGTCGGCAACCGGCAGGGCCGCCTGGAGCAGGCACACAAGGGCACGCTCTTCCTCGATGAGATCGGGACGATGAGCCCGGCGCTGCAGGCGAAGCTGCTCCGGGTGTTGCAGGAGCGGGAGTTCGAGCGCGTCGGCGATTCGCACACGGTGAAGATCGACGTGCGCGTCATCGCCGCCACGCATTCCGACCTAACGAAGATGGTGGCCGAGGGCACCTTCCGCGAGGACCTGTTCTATCGCCTCAATGTCATTCCCGTGCAGCTGCCGCCGCTGCGGGACCGCCGCGACGACATCCCGCTGCTCGTCCAGCATTTTCTCGACCGGCTCTCGGCCGAGTCGGGCCGCGGGCCGGTGACCGTTTCGCAGGAAGCCATGCGGCGATTGATGGCATACGCCTGGCCCGGGAACGTGCGACAGTTGGAGAACGCGGTGGAGCGTGCGCTCGCGTTCTCGAAAGGACGCGCGCAACTCGACGTGGCGGACCTGGCGCCCGAGCTGCAGAATCCGCCCGCGGCCGTCGACTCGTCGCAGGTCTGGTTCCCCGAGGAGGGGGTCGACTTCGATCGGTACGTCGAGGCGGTCGAGCTCTCGCTCATCCGCCGGTCGCTCGAACGGACCCAGGGCAACAAGCGGCAGGCCGCGAAGCTGCTGAATCTCAAGCGGACGACGCTCATCGAAAAACTGAAACGGCTGGAGCCCCCGGCCTCGAAAGTCTGAAACACCATGCCTCCTCGCTATTCGTACTGGACCATCATCGTCGGCGGACAACCCACCGCGTTTCGCGCCGCGACCCAGGAGGAGCTGCTGCCGACGCTGAAGCAGACGCAGGTGCGGCAGCCCGATGCCGTGATGAAGTGGTTTGCACGCGGGAAGCTGTGGGATTCGCCGGAGGCGGCCGCCGAGGCGATGCGCGCGGGGCGGTTCGGCGAGGGTGGGGGAGAGCGCCGCGGCGCGGGATGGCGTCCGGGCGGCGAGCACGAGGACCCGCGCGCGAAGTTCAAAGTGCCGCGTGCCGTCAAGCGCGCGCGGTTCGTCGAGCGCATGCATCAGGACGATCGGGAGCCGGATCGGGACGAGCGACCGGGTGACGACACGACGACGCCGCAGGAACCGCGTCCGCCGAGACCGGGTGGAGAGCGGCCGTTTCGTCCGTCCGGTGATCGTCCGTTCACGCCGCGCAGCGATCGGCCGTTCAAACCGTCGGGCGACCGGCCCCCGCGGCCTTCCGGGGAGCGCCCCTTCCGGCCGTCAGGCGACAGACCGTTCAAGCCGTCCGGCGATCGGCCCTTCAGACCGCGAACAGAAGATCGCGGCGAGCGGCCATTCCGTCCGAAGGGGCCGGGGGATCGGCCGTTCAAACCGTCCGGCGATCGGCCGTTCAGACCGCGAACCGAGGATCGCGGCGAACGCCCGTTCCGTCCGAAGGGACCGGGGGATCGGCCGTTCAAGCCGTCCGGCGATCGGCCCTTCAGACCGCGAACCGAAGATCGCGGCGAGCGGCCATTCCGCCCGAAGGGACCGGGGGATCGGC
>JBBECO010000265.1:0-1405 GCA_040881785.1 Vicinamibacterales bacterium | reverse complement strand
CATTCCGCCCGAAGGGACCGGGGGATCGGCCGTTCAAACCGTCCGGCGATCGGCCGTTCAGACCCCGAACCGAAGATCGCGGCGAGCGGCCATTCCGCCCGAAGGGACCGGGGGATCGGCCGTTCAAACCGTCCGGCGATCGGCCCTTCAAGCCGAAGGGTGGCGGAAGTGGTGGTCGCGGCGGCAGTGACCGCGGTCCAGCCGGCGGCCGGGGACCCTCTGGCGGTGGCGGCCGCGGCGGCTTCGGCGGCAATCGTGGACCCGCGGGCGGTCGCGGCGGCAACTTCCGCGGCGGCGGCAAGAAGGGCGGCGGTGGCGGACGAGGAGGTCAGCGGTGATCGTTCACGTAATCCTGTTTCAGCCGCGTGAGAGTCTGACGGCCGACGACCGCGCGAAGGTGCTCGAGGATCTCAAGCGGGCCGCATCCACCATCCCGTCCGTCCGGCGCTTTCGGATCGGCCGTCGCGTCACCCACGGCGTCCCCGGCTACGAGCGGATGATGCTCGACGATTACTCCTTCGCCGCCATCATCGAGTTCGATGACACGGCGGGGCTCGTCGAGTACCTGCGGCACCCCTCGCACCAGGCGATCGGCGCGGATTTCACGATCGCGGCGCAGCGTGGCCTGGCGTACGACTACGACATGGATGACGTGAGGGCGTGATTCGAGCAACTCGCACTGTCACGCTGTCACGCTGCCAACAGACACACCGCCGAGGACGCCAAGGACGCAGAGCCTCTTTGGGTTTTCTGTCTTACTAAAAAAGTTCTTTGCGTTCTCTGCGTTCTTTGCGGTGAGGTATTTAGGCAGCGGGCGGGTGTGAAACGCTGATTAGACCGCCGCCGGCGCGAGGAAGAACTCTTCGATGATGGCGCGCAGGTGGGGGATCGACTGGGCGGCGTTGATCGACACGCGGAGATGCGATCCGTTGTCGATGCCCTTCGTGTACCACGAGTTCAGCGCGCGCAGCTTGTTGATCACCCACTTGTCGTGACCCCTCGGCTCGCCTGAACCGCTACGCTCGCTCGGGGCAGGCCGTGCGCCAATGCCGGGCGCGACGTGCCTGAAGCCCGGCGACTCGTGGAGCCGTTCGTTCTGCAGCAGCTCGATGTACTCGAGCAGGAAGCGTCCGCGTTCTTCGTGCGTGATCGCGCGCACGGGACGCCCGGCCGCCAGCGCCTGGGCCTGCTCGAAGATGAAGGGGTTGCGCAGCGCGCCGCGGCCGACGAGCACACCCGCCACGCCGTGCTGCATCCGCTCGACCATCTGTGACGGCTCGAGGCAGTCACCGCTGCCCAGGACCGGAATCGACAGCCCGGAGGCCACGCGCGCGATCAGGTCCCAGTCAGAGGATCCCGAGTACGACTGCGCGGCCGTGCGCCCGTGGACCGCGACGGCGGCGGC
>JBBECO010000264.1:6028-10985 GCA_040881785.1 Vicinamibacterales bacterium | reverse complement strand
GGGGGGGTGTAGTGGAGTCCGAGGGGCGAAGCCCCTCGGAGAAGATCAGAAGATCGTCGAAATGGACGCCAGGGCGAGGTCGAGAACCGCCGAGGGCAGCACGCCCAGATAGAGGACCGCCAGTGTCGCCAGGGCGAGGCCGGCCATCGCGGTGGCGGGCACGCGTGGGCGGACGGCCTCGGGCCCTTCCGTCATGTACATCATGACCACGATGCGCAGGTAGAAGAAGACCGACACCACGCTCGTCAGGAACCCGATGATCGCCAGCCAGTAATGCCCTTCCTGGACGACGGCACTGAAGATGTACCACTTGCCGATGAAGCCCGCCATAGGCGGGAACCCCCCGAGCGACAGCAGGAAGATCGTCATCAACCCCGCCAGGCCGGGGCGCGATTTCCAGAGTCCCGAGAAGTCCCGCAGCTCGTCGTGCTGGTTCTGCGGGCTCCCGAGCAGCGCCACGATCCCGAGCGCGCCGAGGTTCGCCACCGCATACGTCAGCAGGTAGAACAGCACCGCCGCCTTGCCCGTGCTCGTGGCGGCGATGATGCCCAGCATCAGGTAGCCGGCGTGCGCAATGCTCGAGTACGCCAGCATCCGCTTGACGTTGGTCTGCACGACGCCGACGACGGTGCCGAGGATCATCGTCACGACGGCAATCGCGGACAGCATCGGGATCCAGTGCGCCTGGAGCGGCTCGAGCGGCGAGAGGAACACGCGGACGAACGCCGCGAAGGCCGCCGCCTTCACCCCGGTGGACATGAACGCCGTCACAATCGTCGGCGCGCCCTCGTAGGCGTCCGGCGTCCACATGTGGAAGGGGACGGCGGAGATCTTGAAGCAGAACCCGACCGCCAGCATCCCGATCGCCAGCAGCGCCAGGGTCGGCGGGGCGCCGCCGCCCTGCGACGACAGCGCGATGCTGATGTCTTCCAGCCGCGTCGACCCCGACATGGCGAACGTGAAGGCGATCCCGTAGAGGAAGAACGCGCTCGAGAACGCGCCCAGCAGGAAGTACTTGAACGCCGCCTCGGCCCCGGCCGCGCTCGCCCGCCGGATCCCCGTCAGCACGTAGACCGCCAGCGACAGGATCTCGAGCGCCACGAAGATCACGAGCAGATCGGTGGCCGCGGCCATCATCATCATGCCGCAGAGCGCGAACAGCGTCAGCGCGTAGTACTCCCCCGCCGGGATGTCTTCCCGCTCCACCGTCCCGTGCGAAAACAGCATCGTCAGCACCCCGACGATGCAGAGGACGATGTTGATGAAGAGCGCGAAATTGTCGGAGCGGATGACGCCGAAGCTCTGCGCGTCGGTGTCCCACAGGAACACGGACGCGACGGCCGCGCCGACGCTGCCGATCAGCCCGAAGGCGGCGATGGGCATCTGCTCGCCGGGCCGCCGGATGGCCTCGGCGATCATGGCGGCGATCGCCGACAGGGCGATGATCGACATCGGGATGATGGCGGCGTAGTCGTTCATCGCGCCACCTCAGCACGCCCGACCTGAAGGTCGGGCCTACTTACACCGGCCATCTCCGTCCGACTGTGGACGCGTTCGATCAGCCTGTCGATGGACGGCTCCATCGGTTTCAGGAACACGTTCGGGAAGACCCCCATGAAGAGGCACATCGCCACCGTCGGCACCATGAGCACCCACTCGCGGGGCGAGAGATCCGGCAGTGAACGGTTCTTCTCATTGGTGACCGGGCCGTAGTTGACCCGCTGGAACATCCACAGCATGTAGACCGCCGACAGGATCACGCCCGTGGCCGCAAACGACGCCAGCTTCCAGTCCCATTTGAACGCGCCGATCAGGATCAGGAACTCGCCGATGAAGCCGTTGGTCAGCGGCAGCGCGATCGACGCCAGCGTGATGATCAGGAAGGCCGCGACCAGCCGCGGCATCACCGACTTCAGCCCGCCGAATTCCGAGATGAGGCGCGTGTGCCGGCGGTCCGACAGCATGCCGACGATCATGAAGAGCCCGCCGGTGCTGACGCCGTGGTTCAGCATCTGGTAGACCGAGCCCTGCACCCCCTGGATGTTCATCGCCGCCAGGCCCAGCACCACGAACCCGAGATGGCTGACCGAGGAATAGGCGACGAGCTTCTTGAGGTCCGGCTGCACCATGGCGACGAGCGCGCCATAGATGATGCCGATCACCGCGAGCACGCCGAGCCAGGGCGCGAAGTAGAGCGCGGCGTCGGGAAACAGCGGGAACGCAAATCGCAGCAGGCCGTACGTGCCCATCTTCAGCATCACGCCGGCCAGGATGACGGAGCCGGCGGTCGGCGCCTCGACGTGCGCGTCGGGCAGCCAGGTGTGGAACGGGAAGAGCGGCACCTTGATGGCGAAGGCCAGCGCGAAGGCCAGGAACATCCAGAACTCGGTGCTCCGGGGCAGCTGCACCTGGTAGAGGTCCAGCAGGTTGAAGCTCGGGAGCCCGGTGGCGGTCGAGTGCGCCCAGGCGAGCCCGATGATCGCGATGAGCATCAGCACGCTGCCGGCCATCGTGTAGAGGATGAACTTCACGGCGGCATACACGCGCCGGTCGTAGCCCCAGATCCCGATCAGGAAGTACATCGGGATCAGCACGGCGTCCCAGAACACGTAGAAGAGGAAGAGGTCGATCGCCACGAAGACGCCCAGCATCGCGGTCTCGAGCGCGAGGACGAAGAACGAGAAGTTCTTCACGTTCTTGTGGACCGACTCCCACGACGACAGCAGCGCCAGCGGCGTCAGGAACCCGGTGAGCACGAGCAGGAACAGGCTGATGCCGTCCACGCCGATCAGATACTGGATCCCGAACTGCGGCATCCAGGCGTACTGCTCGACGAACTGGTAGTCGGCGCTGGCCGGGTCGAACCGCCACCAGAGCCAGAGTGTGGCCGCGAAGGTCGCCAGCGAGAACACCAGCGCGATGTTGCGGATCAGCGGCTCGCGGTCGGGCCGATCGCCGCGCCCGCCGGCCAGCAGGACGATCAGCGCGCCTATGAGCGGTAGGAAAACAATCAGTGAAAGCATTATCGATACAGGTAATAGCCGAGGATGAGGACGGCGCCGAGGAACAGCGAAGCCGCGTAGGCGCGGATCGATCCGGTCTGCAGCCGGCGCAGCCACGAGCTGCTGCCGCGCACGCCGAGTCCGACGCCGTTCACGGACATGTCGATCACGCCCGCGTCCACGCCTTTCCACAATCCGCTCGTCGACACGATCTTGATCGGCTGGACGATCGCCGCGTCATACAGTTCGTCCACGTAATACTTGTTGCTGAGCAGCCGGTAGAGCCCGCCGAAGCGCTTCGACCAGGCGTCGGCGACACCCGGGTTCCACAGCCAGAAGTAGGCGGCGATCCCGATCCCGGCGAGCGCGATCCCGACCGACAGCCCCATCAGCATGATCTCGGTCGCCGCGTCGCCGTGGACCACGGCCGCGGCGGCGTGGTCCGCGCCCGGCGCGAGGAAGGCCGGATGCAGGAACGTCTCGATCCAGTTGCTGCCGCCGAGCGCGTGCGGCACGCCGATGTATCCGGCCACCACGGATCCGATCGCCAGCACGATGAGCGCGAAGGCCATGGAGGGGGGCGCATCGTGGAGGTGGCCTCCATGACCGTGGTCCCCTGCCCCGAGCGAGGCCGCAGGCCGAGTCGAGGGGCCGTGGAACGCGAGGAAGACCAGGCGGAACATGTACGTCGCCGTCAGCAGCGCGGTGATCAGCGCGATCACGTAGAGCAGCGTGTGGAAGCCGGGCTCGTGCGCCGTGAAGGTCCGCCAGAGGATCTCGTCCTTGCTGAAGAACCCTGACAGGAACGGGAAGCCGGCGATCGCCAGCGCGCCGACCAGGAACGTCCAGTAGGTGATCGGCAGATGCTTCCTGAGGCCGCCCATGTTCCGGAGGTCCTGCTCCCCCGCCAGCGCGTGGATCACGGCGCCCGACCCGAGGAACAGCAGCGCCTTGAAGAAGGCGTGCGTGTAGAGGTGGAAGATCCCGGCCGCGTACGCGCCGACGCCCATCGCCAGGAACATGTAGCCGAGCTGCGAGACGGTCGAATACGCGAGCACCCGCTTGATGTCGTTCTGCACGAGGCCGATCGTGCCGGCCATCAGCGCAGTCGCCGTCCCGATCGCCGCCACCACCGCCAGCGTCGTCGGCGCCAGGGTGAAGAGCACGGCGGTCCGGCCGATCAGATACACGCCGGCCGTCACCATCGTGGCCGCGTGGATCAGCGCCGACACCGGCGTCGGCCCTTCCATGGCGTCCGGCAGCCAGGTAAAGAGCGGAATCTGCGCCGACTTGCCCGTGGCGCCCAGGAACAGCAGCAGCGTCGCGGCCGTGATCACGCCGATCCCGGCCGTCTCGGGCGCGTAGGCGGAGGCGGCCGCCGCAACCCCCTGGAAGTCGAGCGTGCCGAACGTCACGAACAGCAGCAGCATCCCGAGGATGAACCCGAAGTCGCCGATGCGATTGACGATGAAGGCCTTCTTGCCGGCGTCGGCGGCCGACGGCTTCTTGTGCCAGAACCCGATCAGGAGGTAGGAGCAGAGGCCCACGCCCTCCCAGCCGACGAAGAGCACCGGGAAGCTGGCGCCGAGCACCAGCACGAGCATGAAGGCGGCGAACAGATTGAGGTAGGAGAAGTAGCGCGCGTACTCGCTGTCACTCTCCTCGTGCATGTAGCCGGTCGAGTAGATGTGGATCAGCGAGCCGATGCCGGTGACCACGAGGATCATCAGCGCCGACAGGTTGTCGAGCCGGAAGCCGAACGGGATCGAGAGCTCCCCCGACGACATCCAGGTGAACGCCACCTGCTCGAGCGGCTCGTGCGTGCTGACGACGCCCCAGACGGCCGCGACCGACACGCCGAACGACGCGATGACCGCGGCACAGGCGATCCCGCCCGACAGGGACTTCGAGAGCCGCCGTCCGAAGAACGCGTTGACGACGAAGCCGAGAAACGG
>JBBECO010000264.1:2027-5928 GCA_040881785.1 Vicinamibacterales bacterium | reverse complement strand
GGGACTTCGAGAGCCGCCGTCCGAAGAACGCGTTGACGACGAAGCCGAGAAACGGAAGTAATGGAATAAGCAGCAGCATTAATAATTACCGTAGGGGCCGTTCGCGAACGGCCCTGTGACACTCGCGAACCGCCCCGTGACGGCCACGCGAACGTCCCCTACCACTTCAACGCCGTGAACGCATCCGGACTGAGCGTCTCGCGATGCCGGAAGAGGGCGATCACGAGTGCGAGGCCGACCGCCGCTTCCGCGGCCGCGACCGTCATGACGAAGAACGTGATGATCTGCCCGTCCACCGTGCCGAGATACCGGCCGACGGCGACGAACGTGAGGTTCACGGCGTTCAGCATGAT
The DNA here is from genome assembly GCA_040881785.1 of Vicinamibacterales bacterium. GTDB lineage: Bacteria > Acidobacteriota > Vicinamibacteria > Vicinamibacterales > 2-12-FULL-66-21 > JACDCA01. The sequence goes on along the minus strand of JBBECO010000264.1, from coordinate 5,575 downwards.
CTCGACCGACAGCAGCATCGTGATCAGGTTGCGCCGCAGGAAGATCCCCGAGGTCCCGATCGCGAAGAGGATGCCCGACAGGATCAGGTAATAGTTGAGCGGAATCACGTTAACGCTCCCTCCGCGCGATGACGACCGCGCCGACCATCGCGACGAGAATCAGGATCGACGTCGCCTCGAAGGCGAACGCATGCCGGGTGAACAGCACGCCGCCGATGAGCGCCACCGAGCTCACCGAGGTGGCGGCCGCGTCCTGCGCGAACCAGCCCAGGCCCACGCGCGACAGCGCCCACACGATCTCGATGCCGAGCACGACCGACAGCAGGACGGCGATCTTCATCCCGCGCGGACCGAGCGCCGACACCAGCCCGGGCGGCGCCGGCTCCTCGCGCGGCACGTTCAGCAGCATGACGACGAACAGGAACAGGACCATGATCGCGCCGGCGTAGATGATGATCTGCGTCACGGCCGTGAAGGGCGCGTCGAGCAGCACGTACAGGCCGGCGAGCGCCCCGAACGACGTGATCAGGAACATCACGCTGTGCATCGGGTTGCGCTGCCCGACGACGCCGAGCGAGGCGAGCACCGTGATGGCCGCGAAGATGTAGAAGCCGATGGCGTTAGCGTCCATAATTTAATTTGCGATGGGGCCCCACCCCCATCGCCTGCCAGCCCTCGCTCATCGCTCGGGCCGCTCATACTCACATTCATCAGTGCTCGTGGGGCCCCACCCCCACGAGCTGCCAGCCCTCGCTCATCGCTCGGGCCGACAACCGTCAGGCCGGGCGTATCATCCAATCCACAAAATCATCGCTGCCGTGCCGAGCAGGTTCAGCACCGCGACCGGCAGCAGCCACTTCCACCCGAACTCCATGAGCTGGTCGTAGCGGTAGCGCGGCAGCGTCCAGCGCATCCAGACATAGAAGAACAGGATCAGGAACACCTTGATCAGGAACCAGATCCAGGCCAGCCAGTCGGGCAGGAACGGGCCCAGCCAGCCGCCGAGATACAGGCTCGTCGCGAGCGCCGCGACGGTGACCATGTTCACGTATTCCGCGAGGAAGAACAGCGCGAAGCTCATCGAGCTGTACTCGGTGTGGTAGCCCGCGACGAGCTCCTGCTCGGCTTCCGGAAAATCGAACGGCGCGCGGTTCGTTTCCGCCACACCCGCGATCATGTAGACGAGGAAGCCGACCGGCTGGAGCATCACGTACCACTTCGGGATGAAACCCCACCAGTAGCCGGACTGGTCGAGGACGATGTCACGCAGCGAGAGCGACCCGGCCATCATGATGACCGCGGCGATGGCGAGACCGTACGACAGCTCGTAGCTGATCATCTGCGCCGCCGAACGCAGCGCGCCGAGCAGCGAGTACTTGCTGTTCGACGACCAGCCGGCCAGCACGATGCCGTACACCCCCATCGAGGTGATGGCAAAGACGACGAGCACGGCGACGTTGACGTCGGTTATCTCGAGCGGAATCGGCTCGTCGAGCAGGCCGAACAGCGTCGTGCTGGTGCCGAAGGGGATGACCGAGAAGGCCGCGAAGGCGGCGGCGGACGAAATGACCGGCGCGAGCAGGAAGAGGAACGTATCGGCCGCCTTGGGCCGCAGCTGCTCCTTGAACATCAGCTTGATGACATCGGCGAACGGCTGCAGCATCCCCTCGAAGCCGACGCGGTTCGGGCCGAGGCGGTCCTGGATGTAGGCGCAGACCTTGCGCTCCATGTAGACCATGAAGGCGGCCGACAGCACCAGCATGTTGAAGATGACGAAGATCAGCCCGAGCCGGGCGACGATCTGCGGATCCACACTCATAATCTGCCAGCCCCACGGGCCCACGGCTCCGTCACAGGCCACGGTTCAACACGGTTCAACGCGGTAAGCAGAGGCCACGGTTCACCGGCCACAAAGCCTTTATGAGTGGTGGTCTTCTTTGTGCTCCTGGTGGTCGTGGTGTTCATGGTGTTATGAAGCCGTCGGCCCGTTTCATCAGTGTGCATGCGCCACCGGCATCGTTGCGGCGCGCCAGTCCGCCGGCACCGTGCACCGGCCTTCACGGATGTGCGCCTCGAACTCCTCGCGGAAGTGCTTCACGGTCGTCAGCGCCGGCGTGGCCGCCGCGTCCCCGAACGCGCACAGCGACTTGCCCGCGATGTTGCCGGCGACGCTCACCAGCAGGTCGATGTCGCGCATGACACCCTCACCGGCCTCGATCCGCGTCAGGATCTTCCACAGCCAGTCCCCCCCCTCGCGGCACGGCGTGCACTTGCCGCATGATTCGTGCTTGTAGAAGTAGAGCAGGTTCCGGGCCGCCCACACCATGCAGGTCGTCTCGTCCATCACGATGATGCCGGCCGAGCCCAGCATCGAGCCGGCCTTCTGCACATCGTCAAACGACGCGGGGATGTCGAGCTCGTGGTCGAGCAGGATCGGCACCGAGGATCCGCCGGGGATCACCGCTTTCAGCGTGCGGTTGTCGCGGATGCCGCCGGCGCGCTCGTAGATCAGCTCGCGCAGCGTGATCTTCATCGACGCTTCGTAGACGCCCGGCCGCTTCACGTGGCCGCTGACGCAGAACAGCTTCGGACCGCCGTTCTTTTCAGGGCCCAGGCTGGTGAACCACTCCGCTCCGTTGAGGATGATCGGGGGGAGGTTGCAGAGCGTCTCGACGTTGTTGACCGCCGTCGGGCAGTTGTAGAGGCCCGACAGCGCCGGGAAGGGGGGCTTGATGCGCGGCTGGGCGCGCTTGCCTTCGAGCGACTCGATCAGCGCGGTCTCTTCGCCGGCCTCGTAGGCGCCGGCGCCGCGGTGAATGACGATGTCGCAGTCGAAGCCGCTCCCCAGAATATTCTTGCCGACGTAGCCGGCCGCGTAGGCCTTCGCGAGCTCCGCTTCCATCACCTTCTGGACGTGATAGAACTCGCCGCGGATGTAGATGTAGGCCATCTTCGCGCCGATCGCCCAGCAGCCGATCAGGCATCCCTCGAAGAGCGAGTGCGGATTGCGCTCCATCAGGACGTGGTCTTTGAAGGTGCCCGGCTCGCTCTCGTCGGCGTTGCACGCGATGTATTTCGGGAGCGGCGTGTCCTTGAGCACGAACTGCCACTTGAGGCCCGTCGGGAAGCCCGCGCCGCCGCGGCCGCGCAGCCCCGACGCCTTCACGAGCTCGATCACGTCGGCCGGCTTCATGGCGAGCGCCTTCTTCAGGCCCTCGTACGCGCCGTGCTTCACGGAGAAGTCGAGGGTGAAGGAGTTGGGCTCCTTGATGTATTTCGTGAGAATTGGTTCCATATCTCGTTCCGGCAGGGCATACAGCCCTGCCCCACACCGTCAGTGACTGTGTGGGGCAGGGGTTTATCCCCTGCCTTCCATCGTCAGTGACAGTGTGGGGCAGGGGTTTATCCCCTGCCTTCCATCGTCAGTGACTGTGTGGGGCAGGGGTTCATCCCCTGCCTTCCATCTTCAAGTGACAGTGTGGGGCAGGGGTTCATCCCCTGCCTTCCATCGTCAGTGACAGTGTGGGGCAGGGGTTTATCCCCTGCCT
>JBBECO010000264.1:0-1927 GCA_040881785.1 Vicinamibacterales bacterium | reverse complement strand
TCCATCTTCAGGTGGCAGCCCGTCAATGCCGCATCACCCTTCGCCTTGATCTCGTCCACCAGCGTCCCGGCGTCCTCCGGCTTCAGGCACTCGTGCCACAGCTCGTTGTTCACCATCACCACCGGCGCGCGGTCGCACGCCCCGAGGCACTCGAACTCGAGCAGCGTGAACATGCCCGAGGGATCGGTCTCGCCGACGCGGATGCCCAGCTTCTCGGAGAGCGCCTCGGTCACCCGCTCCGCCCCGTTGAGCGCGCAGGACAGCGTCCGGCAGACCTGCAGGACGTACGTCCCGACCTTCTCCGTGTAGAACATCACGTAGTACGTCGCGACGTCCTCGACTTCTGCCGGCGTGAGATCCAGCAGCGGCGCGATGTGCCGCATGCCGTTCCCGGTCAGATACCCCTGCTGCTCCTGCACGAGATACAGCGCCGCGAGCACCGCCGACCGCTTCCGCTCGGGCGGATACTTCGTGAGCAGGTCATCCAGCGTCGCCCGCCGCTCGGGCGTCAGCTCGAAGGCCGGCCCTTCCTCGACCATGTGCCGTTCCGACTGCTGGAACTTCGCCGGGTCGTACACCATCAGCGGATGGAAACTCATCGATCCACGTCCCCCATGACGACGTCGCTGGAGCCGATGACGGCGATGACGTCGGCGATCATGCCGCCCTGGATCATCGGCGGCACCGCCTGGCACGCGTAGAACGACGGCGCCCGCAACTTCACCCGGTACGGACGGTTGGTGCCGTCCGACACGACGTGGTAGCCGTGCTCGCCGCGCGGCCCCTCGACCGGCACGTACGATTCGCCGGCCGGTACCGTGAAGCCCTGTGAGTAGATCAGGAAGTGCTGGATCAGCGCTTCCATCTCCGTGTAGACCTTGTCTTTCGGCGGCGGGACGATGCGGTAGTCCTGGATGTCGAACTGGCCGCGCGGCGTGATCCGCGCGATCGCCTGCTTGCAGATCCGGATGCTCTGCCGCATTTCCTCGATGCGCACGAGGTACCGGTCGTAGACGTCGCCCTCGGTCCCGAGCGGCACGTCGAAGTCGTACGTCTCGTAGCCGGAATACGGGAAGGTCTTGCGCACGTCGTAATTCACGCCAGCCGCGCGCGCCAGCGGCCCCACGAGGCCGTAGCCGATCGTGTCTTCCGGCGAGAGGACGCCGACCCCTTTCGTCCGCTTCAGCCAGATCTGGTTCTTCGTGAGCAGGCCCGCGTACTCCTCGAGCTTGCCGGGAATCCGCTCGAGGAACGCGTGCACGGCGTCATGGAAACCGACCGGCAGGTCTTCGCGCAGGCCGCCGATCCGCATGTAGCTCGGGAACATCCGGAAGCCCGCGAGCATCTCGTTGATGTTGAGCAGCAGCTCCCGCTCGCGGAAGCAGTACATCATCACCGAGACGGCGCCGATCTCCAGCGCGTGCGTCGCGAGCCACACGAGGTGGCTGGCAATGCGCTGCAGCTCGGCGATCAGCACCCGGATGTCTTTCACGCGCGTGGGCATCTTCTCGTCCACGCCGAGCAGCCGTTCGACCGCCAGGCAGAACGCCAGGCTGTTGGACTGGGCGGCCAGGTAATCCATGCGCTCGACGAGCGGGATCACCTGCTGCCACTTCTTCTGCTCGGCGGTCTTCTCGATGCCCGTGTGGAGATAGCCGATCGTCGCCGCGGCGTTGACGACCGTCTCGCCCGACAGCTCCAGCACGAGGCGCAGCACGCCGTGCGTGCTGGGGTGCTGCGGCCCCATGTTCACGGTCATCGTTTCGCTGCGAAGTTCCGGCATATCTCCTGCGCTCACGTACGCGCCCGACCTAAAGGTCGGGCCTACGAGGTCGGGCCTAAAGGTCGGGCCTACAAGGTCGGGCCTACGATCCTTCTATCAGTTCACACAGCGCGTGGATCAGGGTCCGATGGACTTCCTGCACCC
>JBBECO010000263.1:0-11029 GCA_040881785.1 Vicinamibacterales bacterium | reverse complement strand
GGCCCCATCGTCATCGGCCAGGCGTGCGAGTTCGACTATTCGGGCACGCAGGCCTGCAAGGCGCTGCGCGACGAAGGGCTCGAGGTCATTCTCGTCAACAGCAACCCGGCGACGATCATGACGGACCCGGAGATCGCGGACCGGACGTACGTGGAGCCGCTGACGCCGGAGATCGTCGCGCAGATCATCGAGCGCGAGCGGCCGGATGCGGTGCTGCCGACGGTCGGCGGACAGACGGCGCTCAACCTGGCGATCGCGCTCGCCGACAACGGCACGCTGGCGAAGTACGGCGTCGAACTGATCGGCGCGTCCGTCGAGGCGATCAAGCTCGCGGAAGACCGCCTCCTGTTCCGTGACGCGATGCGCGAGATCGGCGCCGAGGTGCCCCGCAGCATCTATTGCCGATCGCTGGACGACGCCCTGGCGGCGGTGGAGGAGATCGGCTTCCCGGCCATCATCCGGCCGTCGTTCACGATGGGGGGTGTCGGGGGCGGCATCGCGTACAACATCGAGGAGTTCCGCGAGCTGGCGGGCCGCGGCCTCGACATGAGCCCGGTGCACGAGATCCTCCTCGAAGAATCCATCATCGGGTGGAAAGAATTCGAGCTCGAGGTCATGCGCGACCGGGCCGACAACTTCGTCGTCATCTGCTCGATCGAGAACGTCGATCCGATGGGCGTCCACACGGGCGACAGCATCACCGTGGCGCCGGCCCTGACGCTCACCGACCGCGAGTACCAGCGGATGCGCGACCTCGCCCGGCGGATCATCCGGCGCGTGGGTGTCGAGACGGGCGGCTCCAATATCCAGTTCGCCATCAATCCCGACGACGGCCGGATCATCGTCATCGAGATGAACCCGCGCGTGTCGCGGTCGTCGGCGCTCGCGTCGAAGGCGACAGGATTCCCGATCGCCAAGATCGCCGCGAAGCTGGCGCTCGGCTACCACCTCGACGAGATCCCCAACGACATCACGCGCCTGACCCCCGCCTCCTTCGAGCCGACGATCGACTATGTCGTGGTGAAGGTACCGCGCTGGGCGTTCGAGAAATTCCCGCGGGCCGACCGGACGCTCACCACGCAGATGAAGTCGGTGGGCGAGGTGATGGCCATCGGGCGCACGTTCAAGGAAGCCTTCATGAAGGCGTTCCGCTCGCTGGAGCTGGGTAGCGCCGGCCTGCTGTTCGAGCCGCCGTCGTCGCCGGGGCCTGACGTGGTCATGGACGGCGAAGAGCGGGGGGCGCTGCAGCGCGCCCTGAGCGTGCCGACCGATCGCCGGATGTGGTCGGTGTTCCGCGCGATCGTCCGCGGATGGAGCGTCGAAGAGATTCACCAGGCCACCAAAATCGACCGGTGGTTCCTCGTGCAGTTCGAGCAGATCGTGGAGCTGCAGCGCTCGGCCGCGCTCGTCGGGCTGCGCGGGATGTCGGCAGACCTGATGCGCGCGCTGAAGCGGGCCGGTATCGCCGACCGCGAGATCGCCACGGTCATGGGCGCCGACGAGGGCGCGGTCCGGAACACCCGCCAGGAGCTTGGCATCATCCCGGCCTACAAGCGGATCGACACGTGCGCCGCGGAGTTCGAGTCGTTCACGCCGTACATGTACGGCACGTACGAGAAGGAGTGCGAGGCGGATCCGACCCCGCGCGCGAAGGTGGTCATCCTGGGCAGCGGTCCGAACCGCATCGGCCAGGGGATCGAGTTCGACTACTGCTGCTGTCATGCGGCCTTCGCCCTGCGCGACGAAGGCTACGAGACCGTCATGGTCAACTGCAATCCGGAGACGGTCTCCACCGACTACGACACCGTGGATCGCCTCTATTTCGAGCCGCTGACGTTCGAGGACGTCTCGGCGATCCTGACGCGCGAGCAGGCGGCCGGCGGCGACGTCGCCTGCGTCGTCCAGTACGGCGGACAGACGCCGCTGAAGCTGTCGCTCTCGCTGCAGCGGGCCGGGTTCCGGATCATCGGCACGTCGCCAGACTCGATCGATCTCGCCGAGGACCGCGAGCGGTTCGCCAAGCTGTTGTGGGACCTCGGGATCCCGCAGGCGCCGAGTGGCACGGCCACGACGGTGGAAGAAGCGCGCGAGGTCGCGGCGAACATCAGCTTCCCGCTGGTGGTGCGGCCGTCGTACGTCCTCGGCGGGCGGGCCATGGCGATCGTCTACGACATGGCGGCCCTCGATCGCTACATGACCACGGCCGTGGCGGCCTCGCCCGGACATCCGATCCTCATCGACAAGTTTCTCGAGGACGCCGTGGAGCTCGACGTCGATGCGGTGGCCGACGCCACGGGCGCCGTGATCATCGGCGGCATCATGGAGCACATCGAAGAAGCCGGCATCCACTCCGGCGACAGCTCCTGCGTGGTGCCCCCGTTCAAGGTGATCGACCGTCACCTGGAGCTGATCCGCGACTACACGCGGCGGATCGCCCGCGAGCTCAAGGTCATCGGCCTGATGAACGCGCAGTTCGCGATCAGGGACGATACCGTCTACGTGCTCGAAGTGAATCCCCGCGCTTCCCGGACGGTTCCGTACCTGTCGAAGGCCACCGGCGTGCCACTGGCCAAGATCGCCGCGCGCGTGATGATCGGCCGGACGCTGGCGCAGCTCGGGCTGACCGAGGATCTCACCGTGGACGGCTTCTTCGTGAAGTCGCCGGTCTTCCCGTTCGTCCGGTTCCCGGGTGTGGATACGATCCTCGGCCCCGAGATGAAATCCACCGGCGAGGTGATGGGGGGCGCCGCGACGTTCGGCAACGCGTTTGCGAAGGCGATGATCGGGTCCGGCGTGCACCTGCCGCAGGAGGGCACTGTCTTCATCAGCGTGAACAACCACGACAAGCCGGCCGTGGTGCAGATCGCGCGCGACCTGCGCGACATCGGATTCTCGCTGGTGGCCACGCGCGGTACGGCCAACTACCTCCGCGCGCACGGCCTCGAGGTGGCGATCGTCTTCAAGGTGAACGAAGGACGTCCGCACGTGGGGGATGAGATCCTCAACAACAAGATCCAGATGGTCATCAACACGCCGCTCGGCCGCGAGTCGTTCTTCGACGATCGCACGGTGCGGCGGATCGCGATGATGCACGGCGTCCCCAGCATCACCACGCTGACGGGCGCCGCCGCCGCCGTCAACGCCATCAAGGCGCTGCACACCGAAAGCCTCACCGTCCGGGCGCTGCAGGAGTACCACGCAGAAACTGCGACCGGCAGGGCCTAGGGGCGTTCACATTTCGGCAACGCGCGCAGCCGCGTCGCCGTCCGCAATCCGCGATTCTCCCGCCTTTCGGCGTTCCGCGTCGCACGCCGCGCCTTTGCATGTCCTCGGGCATGCGTGTGCCTGCGTCGCTGGTCGCCATCCCGCTCCTGGCGGGCGCGGCGTCCGGCATCCTCCTCGCCGACACGGCGCCCGAGCACCTGGTCCTTGCGAGCGCGTGTGCGGCCGTCCTCTGTCTGCTGTCCGCGGCCGGGTTCCATGCCGAGGGGATGTCCGGTGCCGTTGTGATCGGGGTCGTCGCCGGCGCGGCGGCGGCCGGCTACGCGAACGGGGCCTCGCACGCGCGCTTGCTGGACGCGCCGTCGATCCTGGCCTGGTTCGACACCCACGTCACGCCTGACGCGGATCCCGCGGTGCTGTCCGGGACGCTGCGAGACGATGGCGCGCATGTGGGGTACGGGGTGCTGCTGACGCTCGATGTGCGCGAGGTTGGGATCGGCAGCGGTCAGTCCTCGGGCGTGAGCGGGGGCGTCCGTCTGACGGTGGGCGGCGAGGCCCCGGCGACGGAGGTGAGTCAGTGGCGGGCCGGACGCGAGGTGCGCGTGCCCGCGACGCTCCGCCGTCCCGTGACGTTCCGGAATCCGGGTGTGCCGGACGAGGCGAGGGCGATGGCCCGCCGCGGCATCGCGCTGACCGGATCGGTCAAGAGCGCCGCGCTCGTGGAGGTCGTCGCGCGGGGGAGCTGGCTGTCGGAGCGCGCGGCGTTCGTGCGGGCATGGGCCCGCCGGCTGCTGTCGCGTCACGTCGGCCGCTACGATCCGCGCTCGGCCGCCGTGGCGACGGCGATCCTGGTGGGGGATCGCACCGGGCTGTCGGACGAGGACGAGCGGCGGCTCCAGGAGGCCGGGACGTATCACGTCATCGCGATTTCCGGCGGCAACATCGCTATCCTGGCAGGGCTGCTCGTGGTCGGCGCGCGCGCGCTGCGGCTGCCCGCGCGCACCGGTGCCGCCCTGGCGATCCTCGTGCTGCTGTTCTACGGCGAGATCGCGGGCGGGACGCCGTCGGTCGGCCGGGCGATCACCGCCGCGGTGATCTTTCTCACGGCACTGCTGATCGACCATCGCGGGGCGCCGCTCAACGTGCTGGCGGTCGCGGCGGTGCTGGCCGTCGCGGTGAGCCCGCTGGCCGTGATGGACGGCGGGTTTCTGCTGTCGTTCGGCGCGACGGCCGGCATCATCCTCGGCGTCCCGCGGCTGGTGACTCTTGCGGCCGATCACCGGGTCCGTGGTGTCGCCCGGATCGTGCGGATGCTCGTCACGGCGGCGGCCGGCGTGCTGGCGGCCACGGTCTGCTCGGAGGTCGTGTTGGCGCCGGTGGGCGCGTCGCTGTTCTCGCGGGTCACGTTTGCCGGGCTCGTGCTGAACTTCGCGGCGATTCCGCTGATGACGGCCGTGCAGTGCGGCTCGATGGCGCTCCTGCTCGCCGTCCCCCTCCATGCGTCCACGGCCGACGCGCTGGGCGCGGTCGTCCATTACGCCGCATTCGGGCTGGTGGAGTCGTCGCGGCTCGTCGAGCTCGCTCCATGGGTCGCGCGCAGCGTGCCGCCCCCCGCCTGGTGGTTGTGCGTCGTGTACTACGCGCTCTGTGTGGGGTGGCTGCTGGCCACGCGTCGCCGCCGGCTGGCGCTCGCGGGGATCGTCGTCGCGATGGCGGTTCTCGTCAGCGGCCGTGCGCCCGCGGCGGCCGGGCTTCCCAGGTCGCTGCCCGCCGGCGCGCTGCGTGTCGTGATGCTCGATGTCGGGCAGGGGGACGCGACCGTCGCGATCCTTCCGGACGGCCGGGCGGTGCTGATCGACGCGGGCGGTCTGGCCGGCACGACGTTCGACATGGGCGGGCGTGTCGTCCTGCCCGCGCTGCGTGCGCTCGGCGTCCGGCGCCTGCACGCGCTCGTGCTGACGCACGGCGACCCGGATCACATCGACGGTGCCGCGGCGGTCATGCGGCGGCTCACGACGGCGACGGTGTGGGAGGGCGTGCCCGTGCCGCCGCATCCCGGCCTGCGCGCGCTCATGGCGCAGGTCGCCGGTCAGCGCGCGTCCTGGCGCACCGTCCGTCCCGGCGACGTCGAACTGGCGGGGGGCGTCGAGATCCGGATCCTGCATCCACCGGCGCCCGACTGGGAGCGGCAGCGGGTGCGCAACGACGACTCGGTCGTGATCGAGCTGCGGTACCGCGACGTGTCGATCCTGCTGCCGGGCGACATCGGCGCCGGGATCGAGCGCGCGCTGATCCCGGCGCTGGATCTCCGGCCGGTGGTGATCCTCAAGGCCGCCCACCACGGCAGCGCGACCTCCAGCAGCGAAGCCTTCATCGAGGCGACGAACCCGCGCGCCGTGGTCTTCAGTGCCGGCAGGAACAACCGCTTCGGGCATCCCGCGCCGTCGGTCGTGGAGCGCTTCGCACGAAGGGGAGTGGAGATGTTCCATACCGCCCACGACGGTGCGGTGTTCGTGGAGACCGATGGGAAGTCAGCGACAGTCACTGGCTGGCACACGGGCCGACGGCTCTTCCTGCACGAAGGGCTCAAAGAGCACCAGGAGCACTAAGGATGGAGAAGCCGTCAGCCCGTGCAGCGTGCAGCGTGACAGTGTGACAGTGCAAGGCCCTCACCTCGCCCTCTGTTTCACCTCCTGCCACACCGCTTCCATCTCTTCGAGCGACGCGTCGTGGACCGACTGCCCGCGCTGCTCGAATACCGCCTCGAGCGCCGTAAAGCGCGCGCTGAACTTCTCGTTCGCCTTCCGCAGCGCCGACTCGGGCTCGATGCCCATTTTTCTCGCGAGATTCGCCATCGAGAAGAGCAGGTCTCCCATTTCCTCCTCCGCGCGCTCGCGGCTCTCGTGCATCGCGGCCTCGCGCAGCTCGGCGACCTCCTCCTCGATTTTCGTGATGACATCCGCGGTGGCTGCCCAGTCGAATCCTACGGCGGCGACGCGCGTGCTGATCTCGTTCGCGCGCGCCAGCGACGGCATCGCCTTCGGCACCCCCGCGAGCAGCGCCTTCTTCTGCCCCTTGCCTTCCTGCTCGCGCGCCTTGATCTGCTCCCACTGCTCGACGACCTTGCCGGGCGTCGTGACGCCACTGGTCTCACCGAAGACGTGCGGATGGCGGCGAATCAGCTTCGCGCTGATGTGCTTCAGTGCGTCCGTGACGCTGAATCGCTGCGCGTCGGTCTCGATCTGTGCGAGGAACACCCCTTCGAAGAGGAGGTCGCCGATCTCTCCCTCGAGCGCGTCGTGGTCGCCGCGGTCGATGGCGTCGAGCACCTCGTAGGTCTCTTCGAGCACGAACCCGCGCAGCGACTCGAGCGTCTGCTCGCGGTCCCACGGACAGCCGCCCGGCCCGCGCAGCCGCGCCATGATGTCCACGAGCTCCTGGAAGGCGTCACCCGCGGAGCTCTGCGGCAGCCGCGGGTCCGCACCGGTTTTCGTCATCGCGGCCTATGCTAGCATTCGGTCGTGGAGACGACGGAGTCGGGAATCAGTTTTGCGCAGTTCATTCTGTCGCTCGGGACGACCGCGGCCGTGCACTTCGGCGATCTGCCCGATCCGGTGAGCGGCGAGCGCGGCGAAACCGACCTGGCGGGCGCCGCGCAGATGATCGAGCTGCTCTCGCTGCTGCAGGCCAAGACCGAGGGGAACCTCGACCCGGCGGAATCCAAGCTCCTCGAGGACCTGCTGTACGACCTCCGCATGCGCTTCGTGCAGGCCCAGCAGCAGCCCCGCATCGTGCAACCCTGATCCTCCTGTGAAGATCACGTTCCTCGGCACGGGCACGTCCCACGGCGTACCGATGATCGGGTGCGACTGCCTGACCTGCCGCTCCGACGACCCGCGCGACACGCGGCTCCGCACGTCCGCCTACGTGCACATGGACGACGGGACCGGGATCCTCGTGGACGCGGGACCGGATCTGCGGCAGCAGGCGCTGCGCCACAACATCCGGCGGGTGGATGCGATCATCTTCACCCACGGCCACGCCGACCACATCTTCGGGCTGGACGAGACGCGGCGCTTCACCGCCCTCTCGAAGCGCGCGCTGCCGTGCTATGGCGACGAGCTGACGCTGGCCGACATCCGCAAGACGTTCTCGTACGTGTTCGATCCCGCGACGCCGGGCGGCGGGGGTCTTCCGGACCTCGAGCTGCGGCAGGTCGACGGCCCCATCCGGGTCGGCGCCCACGAGGTGACAACCGTGCCGCTGCTGCACGGAAAGCGCCCCATTCTCGGGCTTCGCTTCGGCTCGTTCGCCTATCTCACCGACTGCAGCGCGATCCCGGACGGCTCGTGGCCGCTGCTCCACAACCTCGACGCGGTCGTCGTCGACGCGTTGCGCGAGCGGCCGCATCCCACGCACTTCTCGCTGTCGGAGGCGGTCGAGGCCGCGCGCCGCATCGCCGCGAAGCGCACGTACTTCACGCACATGTGCCACGACCTCGCGCACGGCGAGACGAACGCCCGGCTGCCGGAAGGCATGGCCCTCGCGTACGATGGACTCGTACTCGAATGCAGATAGCCACGTATCCGGACGATCCGCCGCCGCGGTGGAACTATCCCGTGCTCGCGCTGGGGAACTTCGATGGGCTGCACCGCGGCCACATGAAGATCATCGACCGCGTGCGGCAGCGCGCGGGGGAGCGCGGCGGCACGCCCGCGGCCATGATCTTCGACCCGCATCCGCCGCGCGTCCTGCGTCCCGACAAGGCCCCGGCGCTTTTGATGACCGGCGAGCAGAAGATCGAGGCGCTCCGGCGTTCCGGCATGCAGGGGCTCGCCGTCGTCCGCTTCACCCGCGAGCTGTCGCTCTGGGATCCGGAGACGTTCGTCAAGACGGTGCTCGTGGACTGGCTGCATGTGTCGGAAGTGTGGGTCGGGGCGAACTTTCTGTTCGGCCACGATCGCGCCGGCACTTTCACCGTGCTGCGAAGCCTTGGGTCACGATACGGGTTTCGCGCCGAGAAGATCGACCCCGTCCGCTACAAGGATTTCGTGGTCAGCAGCACCCGCGTGCGGCGCCTCATCTCCGAGGGGCGCGTGGACGAAGCCGCGGCGCTGCTGGGGCACCACTACTTCGTCGATGGAACCATTGTCCGGGGCGCGGGGCGCGGACGACGGCTGGGCGTCCCGACGGCGAATCTCGTCACCCAGAACGACCTCGTACCGCCGGCGGGCGTCTACGCCACGCTGGCCACCGTGGACGGCATCGTCCTGCCCGCCGTGACGAACATCGGCTTGCGGCCGACCTTCGGCGATGTGCCGGGTCCCGTGATCGAGACCCATGTGCTCGACACCGAGCGGGATCTGTACGACCGGACGGTGCGGCTCCTGTTCGTGCAGCGGCTGCGGGACGAGCGGCAGTTCGCCGATGCCGACGCGCTGCGCGCGCAGATCGACGCCGACATCCGGAGCGCGCGCCGGCTCTTCGGCAGCATTTCGCTATAGAATCGCCTGATATGACAGAGACTGCGGGCGCCGTGCAGAACGGTCTCGTGCTGCGGATGTCGATGCCGGCCACAGGCGAGCTCGGCGAGCTCGGCCCCCAGCTCGGCGTCAAACTGGCCGAGCAGCTGGGCGTGACCGGACCCGCGGCGTCGAACGTCGGCGAGGCGATCACCGAGCTGACGCGCGCCATTGATCCCTCGGGCACGAAGGATGTCTCGTTCGAATTCCACAAGCAGGGGGCCGAGCTGCGCATCGAGGCCCGCCAGGGAGACGCCGCCCGCACCACCACCATTGCGCTGGGCGCCTGAGCCCGCCGCGTCCCGATGCGTCTCTACAACACGCTGACCCGCCGCGAGGAAGAGTTCGTCCCGTCGGCCGACGGAACGGTTCGGATGTATACCTGCGGCCTGACCGTCTACGCCCGCGGCCACATCGGCAACTTCCGCACGTTCGTTGCCACCGACGTCCTGCGGCGGGCGCTACGGCACCAGGCGGGCTACCCGATGCGTCACGTCATGAACTTCACCGACGTGGACGACCGCACGATCCTCGAGTCGCAGAAGGCCGGCGTCCCGCTGCGCGAATACACCGGCCGCTTCATCACCGCGTTCCTGGAGGACGCCGCCCTGCTCGGTCTCGAACGCGTCGAGGAGATGCCGCGGGCCACCGACGATGCGAATATCGAGGCGATGGGGGAGACCATCAAGGCGCTCGAGCGGAACGGTCACACGTACACGAGCGACGGTTCGATCTACTTCAAGATCTCCACGCTGCCGGAGTACGGCAAGCTCGCGCATCTGGATCACGCGGGGATCAAGAGCGGCGCGCGGATCGATTCGGACAAGTACGAGAAGGAAGACGCGCGCGATTTCGTCCTCTGGAAGGCGACGAAGCCGGACGAACCGACGTGGGATCCGGGGATCGGTCCTGGACGCCCCGGCTGGCACATCGAGTGCTCCGCGATGGCCCTGCGCCTGCTCGGCGAGCCGCCGATCGACATTCACTCGGGCGGCGTGGACCTGATCTTCCCGCATCACGAGAACGAGATCGCGCAGTCCGAAGGGGCGACCGGCAAGCCCTTCTCGCGCTTCTGGGTCCACGTCGAGCACCTCATGATCGAGGACGAGGACCACGGCACCGAGAAGATGTCGAAGTCGCTCGGTAACGTCTTCAACCTCCAGGACATCGTCGAGCGCGGCTTCCGGCCGTCGGCGCTGCGGTATCTCTACCTCGGCACGCACTACCGCAAGCAGTTGAAGTTCTCGTGGACGGCGATGCGGCAGGCGGAAGAGGCGCTGAAGCGGATCACCGATTTCCTGGTGCGCCTCGACACGCTCCCGTCGTCCGCTGGCGCCAGTGCGGACATCGCCGGCAAGTTGGACGAAGCGGCAAAGGCGTTCGCGGATCACATCGCCGATGACCTGAACACCGCCGCGGCGCTGGGCATCATGTTCGACCTCGTGCGCGCGCTGAACAGTGCCATCGACGTCGGGGAGCTGAGCGCGGCCGATGCGCCGGCCGTTCGCGCGACCTTCGAACGTTTCGACCGCGTGCTGGGGGTGCTGTCGCTGCGCCGCACCGAAGACGAGCGTCCACCGGTGCCGGTGGAGGAGATCGAGCAGCTCATCGAGGCGCGCAAAGCCGCTCGCCTCGCCCGGAAGTTTGCCGAAGCCGACCGGATCCGGAAGGACCTCGATGAACGTGGAATCCTGCTGGAAGACACCGGGTCGGTGACAAGATGGAAGAGAAAGTAGTCAGCATATGAACGCTCCGGACATCAAGACAGCGCTGCCAGGCCCGAAGGCCAAGGCCATCATCGACAAAGACGCGAAGTTCGTGTCGCCGTCCTACACGCGCGACTATCCGTTCGTGATCGCGAGCGGGGAAGGAGCGGTGGTCGAGGACGTCGACGGCAACCGTTTCATCGACTGTGCGGCCGGGATCGCGGTGAACTCGACGGGCGTCTCGCATCCGGAGGTCGTCAAGGCGATCACGGAGCAGGCGCAGAAGTTCATCCACATGTCGGGGACGGATTTCTACTACGAGCCGCAGGTGCGGCTGGCCGAGGAGCTCGCCTCGCTGGTGCCCATCGGCGGGGACGTGCGGACGTTTTTCGGCAACTCCGGCACCGAAGCGACCGAGGCCGCGATCAAGATGACGCGCTACGCGACGAAGCGCCAGGGCATCATCGCCTTTCTCGGCGCCTTCCACGGCCGCTCCATGGGTGCGCTCGCCCTGACGGCGAGCAAAGCGATCCAGCGCCGCGGATTCATGCCGTTCATGCCCGGCGTCTACCACGCGCC
>JBBECO010000262.1:37426-58268 GCA_040881785.1 Vicinamibacterales bacterium | reverse complement strand
CCCCCCCCCCCCCCCCCCCCCCCCCCCCGTCTCACTTCTCGCGAAGCGGCAGCAACGTCGTCGAGCGAACGGGCGCGTTGGCCCCTTTCACCGCCGTGGTCATCGTGAAGAGGCCGGCTCCTGCACCGGAACACGGGCTCCCGCCCACCATCTGCGAGCTGATCGCGATGATCGGATCGTCGAAGGCGATGATCGGATCGTCGAAGAGCACTGTCGCCACGCCAACGACCATGCCGGTCGATTTCGACAGCGCGAGACTCGCCGTGGCGTCGCGTCCCGACCTCAGCGCGTATCCGGTCTTCGGATCAAGGCACTCCACGAGCTTCCCGCAGAACGGCGACTGCCACGTCGACTGCTCCAACTCTCCGGTGGCGCCGTTGTAGATGGAGGCGACGGCCATGACCGATTTCGCGTTCACCATGTTGCTCACGGTGACCGTCAGCCCGCCCGCCTTGTCGCTGGTCACCGGGGCCAGGAAGATCATTTGCCCCGGGCTCGCGCCCTGCGCACCCTGGACGCGCATTCTCACGTCCGGATCGTTCTTGCGCATCACGAAGTTGACGATCGACGTCCCGTTCGTGCCCCAGATCCGGTCACGCTCGCCGCTGAGGTCTGCCGGGCCGAACAACTCCATGCTCTTCAGAAAGAGCGGGACCTCGAACGCCGCGCTGACAACGCCGGTCACCCGCTTGCCCTCGAACGCGACCGCATTCTCGCAGTCGCTCGTCGTCGCCGACACGCCACGCCCCTGCCGCACGGCCTCCGCGATCGGCAGCTCGCAGACAACCCGCGTCGTGCCAGGAGCCACGAACCTGAACGTCACACGCGCATCGGCTTTCTCGATGTTGAAGAAATTCAGCTTCAGCACGTGCCCGGCCGGGAGATAGGTCTCTCCCGCCACTTCATCCGCGGCTGCTGCACTCGGTGCATTCATCGACACAGCGAGCATGCAGGCAACGGCGGCCAGGGGCTGCCGCATCCGGTCGAGGCGTTTCATGTGGTCCTCCATCTCCTCGTTGCGGGATCCGACACAGATCCCCACTGTCTTTCCTTACGGACGGGAGACGGTGGATGGAAGAATGGACGCGGATGATTCCTGAAGCCCGCGGCTCACCGCGGCTCGCCGAGCAGCGCCACGCCCGCCCAGAGCCTGGGGTCCTCCGGCAGTTTCACGTCACCGAGCGGCGTCTTGACCGACAGGCGCCCTTCCCGTAACTGCCGCAGCAGCCGGAGCTGCGCGGCGCGCAGCGCGCCGCTTCGCGTGGCGCCCCCGAGGTAGACCCGGTAGAACTCCGACACGAGCTGCCGCGTGGGCTCGTCCGCCACGTCCCACAGCGTCGCCAGGATCGACGGGGTGCCGGCATAAAAGAACGCGCGCGTCAGGCCGACGATGCCGTCGCCGGTGACGTTCCCCAGGGCGGAACCGCAGGCACTGAGCACGACCAGGTCTGCATCCAGCCGCAGGTCGTAGATCTCCCGCACCGTCAGCCGGCCGTCGTCCGGCGACGTCTTCGAACCGGATCCCAGCACGAGGAATGAATCGAACGGCTGACTATCCAGAAGGATGCCGCGCGTACCGCAGGACGGCGTTGACGTGCTTCGCGTAAAGCCCGTCGAATTCCTCCACTTGTGATACGGACAGCTCCATGGATCCGGAAGACATTATCACTACTCGCCGGCCAGGCCACCCTGAACTGGAAGCGGAGCGTGTTACTTTCCCGAGCCAGCCTCCAGGCCGGCCGTCCAGTCGGCGCTTACTTCGAGGATGCCGACGCCGAAGCGGCCGCATTCTCCGGCGTGCGCGCCTTGTGCGCGCAGACGATCCTGAAGTTCCCAACGGCGGAGGCCGCAGGCTACGAGGACGGCCTGGCCTCAGCGCGCGCCTTTATTGCGGCGTGGAAGGCCCACTCACTGAGTGTCCCGTCCGTCAGGCGTTGAGGTCTCCAACGCGCCCTCGACCGAGAATACCTGAATCGACTCAGCCTTCCCTTTCACCTGGAGCATGTCGCCTTTCTTGAACCGGAAACGGTTGCGGACGGCCACGTAGGTGTATTCGCTGATCAGCGTATCCACTCCGAGCTCCTTGGTCTTCGACTCCAGGCGCGACGCGGTGTTGACCGTGTCGCCGATCGCCGTGTACTCCATGTGCTGGTCGCACCCGATGTTCCCCACGACCGCGACGCCCGTATTGATACCGATGCCGATGTGGAAGTCCATGACGTGGTACCGCTGGAACGTCTCGCGCAGCTCCCGGACACTCTTCTGCATTTCGAGCGCGGCGCAGATCGCATGCTCCTCCTGATAGGGGTCGTCTACCGGCGCCCCGAACATCGCCATGAAGCCGTCGCCCAGGAACTTGTTGAGCGTGCCCTTGTACCGGAAGATGGCGTCGATCATCCTGTCGAAGTACTCGTTCAAGAGGCTGACGACCTCTTCAGGCCCCAGGCTTTCGGAGAGCGACGTGAACCCGCGCACATCGGCAAAGAGGACCGTGATCTTGCGGCGCTCGCTCTTGAGCTCCGCCATCTTGCCCGACGCCAGGATCTCATCGGCCACTTCGCGGGACACATAGCGCACCAGCGTGTGCTTGAGGTTCTCCCGCTGCCGGAGTCCGACCACCATCTCGTTGATCGCGGTGGCCAGTTGAGAAAACTCGTCGTTGCTCTGCCATTCGACGTGGGTGTTCAGCTCTCCCTGTCCGACCGCCCGCACGGCGTCGCCGATCACCGTCAGCGGCCGGGTGAGCCGTCGAGACGCGACGACGGCCACACCGACCGCCAGTCCGACTGACAGGGTCATGGACGCGAGGCCGCTCAGCAGCAGCCACCGCAATTGGCCCCGGACGTCGTCCGCGTTGATATCGGCACCCACCAGTCCGACGGATTTCCCCGTCCGATCGCGAATGGGCGCCAGGGCCGTCAGCCAGGTGCCCCACTGGTCCTTGACGAACTCCCGAGGGACCTGCCCGGCGTCGAAATCGAGGCTCGACACGCCCGTCGACTTGTAGGACTCGCCGAAATGTGACTTGTTCTCCCCCTCCTCTTCCGCGTCCACCACGAAATGCGCCGCATGCGGGTTCTTCGCGTCCTGCGCGATGATGTAGAGGTACTTGAGGCGCACATCCTGGCGGCGGTTGGCGTCACGGGCGCGCCGCAGGTACGCTTCGACGTCGCGGTAGGCGGGAGAGTCCTCGTCGGCCCGCGCCTTGATGGCCAGGTAGCGGTCGATGTCGAGCAGACCGGCGGTGGTGGTGGCGATCGACAGGACGGTGGTCCGCATCTGCGTCATCAGGCTGTTGCGGGCCTGGTAGTAGATCAGCGTCAGCAGCACGCCGTTGGTCATCAACGCCAGGGCGACCAGGCCCAGGGAAACTTTGGTGCGATACTTCATGCAGTACCCCGAGAGGAACCGGCGAGCGCGATCAATTCCGGATTGCTGTCGTGGACCACGACTGGCCGAATGGTACACCCGGAGGTTGCGGATCGGACAGTCATGAGAGCGATCGCGGTTGCTGTGATCTGGTCGGCGCTCGTCGGAATCGTCGCGGCACAGGACACATCGGGGCCGTCGACCGCCCTCCCTCCATCCCCGCCCGAGCCGGTGATCACATGGGGCGCCGAAGTGGACGTTGTCTCGAAGTACGTCTGGCGCGGATTCCCGTACAGCCAGGGGAAGGTCGTCTGGCCGTCGGCGTGGGTCTCGGCCCGGGGCGTCACCGTTTCGCTGTTCACCAACATCGAACCCGGCTACGACCCGGCGCTCAACGAGTACGACATCTCGGTCACGTACGAGCGGACGGTTGGACGGTTGACTGTGGCGGCCACGTACGTCCGCTATGCGTACGGCGAGGGTGCGCTCTGGCTCGCGACGACGGAGCTCGTCGGCCGCGCGGGGTATGCGGTTGGTCCTGGGGAGATCTTCGCGAGTCACGCGTTCGACGTGGACCTGTATCGCGGTTCGTCCTACCTGGAGGCGGGCTATGCCTTCACGCGTGAGCTCGGCTCGAAGTCCACGCTGAGCGTGGACGCGACCGTCGCGTTCTGGTCGACGTTCATCGAGAAGTACGCAGGCGTGTCGAACAGCACGATTGGCCCCCTGAGCGTCAACGTCGCCTGCACGCGGCAGCTCGCGCGGCACTTCTCCGTCCGCCCGCACGTGACGCTCAGCCGCATCCCGGACGCCAGAGTGCGAATACTCCTGAATCCTCCGGCCGCCACCTTCGGGCTCGCCGCCGTCCTCGAGTTCTGACCGCGGCCGTTCAGATGCGGCCTTCCCTTGCCCGATTGCAGGGGCGTCCGGCGGACACTACACTCACCCTCGGGGGTAATGCTCCCGGACCGTCATGCGCCAGCCCTGCAATCTCCTCCTCACCAACGCGCTCGTCGTCACGATGGACGAGCAGTTCAGGATCCATCCCTCCGGATCGGTGGCGGTCGCCGGCAGCGCGATCCTGGCCGTCGGTGACATCGCCGGCCAGTTCGAGGCGGCCGAGACGGTGGACTGCCGCGGACGCGTCGTCATGCCCGGCCTCGTCAACGCGCACACGCACGCGCCGATGACCCTGCTGCGCGGGCTGGCGGACGACCTGCGTCTCGACGTCTGGCTGATGGGCTACATGATGCCGGTCGAGCGCGAGTTCGTGCGGCCCGAGTTCGTCGCGCTCGGGACGAGCCTGGCCTGCGCGGAGATGATCCGCTCGGGCACGACCTGCTTCGCCGACATGTAACAGTTCCCAGAGGCTCGACAATCGAGCTGTGGTCAGGTGTGCGACGGCCCGCGCCCGGCGGATCTGCGTTCGTCCAGAACTCTCGCAGGTTGTGCGCGCCGCTCAGCGATCGACGCCGCGCAGCGACTGCGCGGGCGGTGCCACGCCGCGTATTTTTCAATCATCCTTGCCACCGCGAACCCGTCCGCCGCAAGGAGCTGTATGAAGCTAAGAGGACTAGAACAGCTAGTCCCAGCGCACGAAATGGCGGGCTTGTCGACGATCCCTCAACCGACGGCGCTGAGACGCCACGCGTCAGGAAGACGTCGTAGGCGAACCGCCTGCTTCCATCTGCAAACCGTACGGAAGCGCGGTACCGGAATACGTTCCCCCAGCGATCAGTCCTGCGCGATTCTTTGTAGGCCACCTCCAACGCAACGATCCCCAGCGACGCGAGCGGCACTAGCTCGCCCGGATCAACGATCCCGTTTCTCCAGTGATCGAACCACACCGCAAGCTCCTCAAAATCCGGGTCTGTCCGATCAACCACACCATCACCGTTTCGGTCCAACTCCGCGAGCGCGGCGAACCCGTGCGGCGCCGTGGTCCCATTGGCCAGGAGCGTGCGGTTGCCAAAGAGCTCGCGCCCGCTATCGATGCGACCGTTGCGGTTGCGGTCAAGAACCAACCAGCCATTCTGCGGTGCCACGGGCCAAGGGATGCGCTGAGGGCTGCCGTTCCCGGCGAGATCGAACAGGACGCCATCGGCAGATGAGCTCAGCTCGAGCGAGCCCTTGACATTGATCACAATGGGCGTCTGGTCGTTCACACAACACTGACACGTTTCATTGAACCAGCCGCCGCCCTCAAGCGCACATTCGCCCGGCCCGATTGCCGGGTAGTCGCAATTGGAACAATCGACACAGGACACGAGGTGCTGTTGTAGGCGCGGGTAGATACACTTTCACACGCGGTCTCGTCCTGGCAGCCGCTTGCGCAACAGCCCGGCGCAGTAAGGCTGTTGTCCTCGGCGACCTGGTAATCGGGATCAGGAACGCATCCGCCCTCGTCGTCCGCCCGCGCCTGTCGCATCGGCCATTTGAACACGTGTTTCCACCGACGATCCCGTAGTAATACGGCGGCACCGACTCCGGCAGACACTGGGCCGGTCCGCCTTCCGTCGCGCTGCCGCATTCACCGTATCCGGTGTTGGACATCGTGCCGGATCCGGCGGGGACGAGCTTCCAGTTGTTGTCTGCGCAGAGGACGTGGGCAGCAAAGTTAGCTCCTGTCTGACAGCTCACGGTCTGGTGAGGATCCCCGCCAGCACAGACTCCACACGACAGAGCTGACGCATTCCCGATACTGGCCGAGTCGCACTGAGCCTGCGCATCGCCGGCGAAAAGGGTCGAACAGCCGAGAACCAGAAGAGCGTACCGGGCCCGCCTCAGCAGCCACGCTAGCTAGTGTTCGAATCATCGCGAGCTCCGCTGGGTACTCCTGCGCTTGTGTTCAGACGCCGCTTGCGCAGCGGTCTCGGCCCTGTTCCCCCAACGGCGCAGAAGCGCGTCCGGGGTACTGCCCTTTGTCTGTTGTCCATTTAGCGCCTGCTCGACGTTCCGGCGGAACACGTTCTTGACAGGATGCTTGAAGTCGACCTGGTCGGTGCGATTCAGCATATTGAGGGCTGCTTGCAATCCAGCCGCGCCGCCGACGCGGAGGCCTTCGCGCATTGCTTCTGCAACAGCATTCCACGCGTCCTGCTCTCGCTGCCGTTGGCCGAACACCTCACCGGCGGCGCTTGCGACGGCCATATGCCGGTCAGCTTCTCTGCGGCGCGAACGAGCCGGTCCACGTCCTGCTGCAGAGAGCTGGACGCCGGCGGTGTGCCAGTCTGGGGTGGGAGCAGGACTGCAACAAGCAGGACAATCAGCGTTATCGACATCGCTGACGTTTCTCTATCACTGGTCAACCACGGTGAAAGCAGAATATGGCCTTGCTGCACTCACAATCTCGGCTGAGGTTCCCTCGGCCCGAGCCGAAAAACGGCCACGCTCGAGGTGAGATGCCCGATTGCAGGGGCGTCCGGCGGACACTACACTCACCCTCGGGGGTAATGCTCCCGGACCGTCATGCGCCAGCCCTGCAATCTCCTCCTCACCAACGCGCTCGTCGTCACGATGGACGAGCAGTTCAGGATCCATCCCTCCGGATCGGTGGCGGTCGCCGGCAGCGCGATCCTGGCCGTCGGTGACATCGCCGGCCAGTTCGAGGCGGCCGAGACGGTGGACTGCCGCGGACGCGTCGTCATGCCCGGCCTCGTCAACGCGCACACGCACGCGCCGATGACCCTGCTGCGCGGGCTGGCGGACGACCTGCGTCTCGACGTCTGGCTGATGGGCTACATGATGCCGGTCGAGCGCGAGTTCGTGCGGCCCGAGTTCGTCGCGCTCGGCACGAGGCTGGCCTGCGCCGAGATGATCCGCTCCGGCACAACCTGCTTCGCCGACATGTATTACTTCGAGGATGCAGTCGCCGAGGCGGCGGCCTCCGCCGGCGTTCGCGCCTTGTGCGCGCAGACGATCCTGAAGTTCCCGACGCCGGATGCGGCGAGCTACGAGGACGGCCTGGCCTCGGCGCGCGCCTTTCTCTCGGCGTGGAAGGGCCACCCGCTGATCGTCCCGTCCGTGGCCCCGCACGCCCCCTACACGTGCACCCCGGAAATCTTCAGGGCGTGTGCCGAGCTCGCCACGGAATTCGACGTGCCTGTCCACACGCACCTGGCCGAGACCGCGTTCGAAGTCGAGCAGTCGCGCAAGGCGCACGGGATGCCCGTCATCCCGTGGGTGAAGAAGCAGCGGCTGTTCGATGCCCGCGTCCTGGCCGCCCATTGCGTCCACGTGGACGAGGGAGAGATGCGGACGCTCCGCGACGCGCAGGCCGGTGTGGCGCACAATCCGACCAGCAACCTGAAGCTGGGCTCGGGCGTCGCGCCTGTCGCGAAGATGCTGGAGCTCGGCCTCAACGTGGGGATCGGCACCGATGGCGCTGCCTCCAACAACGATCTCGACATGTTCGAGGAGGTGCGGCTGGCCGCGCTCCTCGCGAAGGGGATCAGCGGCGACCCGACGGCCATTCCGGCGCGGACAGCGCTGGTCATGGCGACGCGGCTGGGCGCCCGCGCGATGCATCTCGGCGACATCACCGGATCGCTCGAACCCGGCAAGCGCGCCGACCTCATCGTCGTCGACCTCGATCGCGCACACGCGACACCCCGGTTCGAACGGGACGTCAACGCGGTGTACTCGCAACTCGTCTACACGGCCAAGTCCACCGACGTCGTGGACGTGATCTGTGACGGCCGCTGGCTGATGCGCGACCGCCGCCTGCTGACGCTCGACGAAGCGGAGCTGCAGTCGTCCGCCCGCGACGTGGCTCGAAGGATCGATGGCTTCCTCACGCGCCGCGAAGAGAGCGTCCTGCAGAAGCTCATCGCCATCGGCGGCGCGGCGGAACAGGAGAGCTTCGAGATCCAGGTCAAGGCGCGGGTCGCCTCCGAAGACTCGGTCCTGCGCGCGCTCGAGAGCGACGACGTCTCGATCATCCGCGAGGTCCACTACCACCAGTACGACATCTATTTCTTCTTCGACGATCCCGAGCAGGGGCGGCTGCGCTATCGCGAAGACGAGTTCCTCGACGCGCAGCGTCAGGTGGTCAACGCCCGCGCGCGGCTCACGTTGACCGGGCCGACGCGCGAGGACGCTTTTGGATCGGTCCTGCTGTTTCGGTCCCGTTTCTTCGCCCCCGCGACGCACTCCCCACGCTTCTATCGCGAATACTTCAAGCCGGCCCGGGAGCGGGAGGTCGAGAAGGACCGCCGGCGATGGCTTGTCGCGTACCGCGGCGTCCAGTTCTACGTACACCTGGATCGCCTGCTGAACCCCGCGGCGGACGGCTTCTTCGTCGAGGTCAAGTCACGCACGTGGTCGCGGCGCGATGCCCAGGACAAGGCCGCCGTCGTCGCGCAACTGCTGGAGCGGCTGGGCGCGCGGCCCGACGATACGATCGAGGCTGATTACGTAGAGCTTTGACGGTTCCAGGCGTGCCATGATATGCGCTATGAGCATGACCAAGACCATCCACAGGATCAACGCCTGGACGACGATCCCCGATGCCGTGGCGAAGGTCATCGCGGCGCTTCTCGTCTCGGTCTTCGCGCTCGAGCTGATCATTCGGCCGGTCGCAGGCTCGCTCGGCATTGACGTCACGAGGCCGATCGCGCTCCTGGTGATCGCGGCCACCCTCGCGCTCTTCTTCGCCGGGGCCATTCGCCGCCTGATCGTCCGGCCGTAGGCCCGTCTGCTGCGACTGCGGTTAGAATCCGCCCATGCTGATGTCATCGCTGGCCGGTGCTGTGCTGTGGACGCTCGCCTCACTGCCGGGTCAGAGCCCGGCTGCCCCCGATCCGGCGAAGATCGACGCCGTCTTCGCGGCCTACGACAAAGCGATATCGCCCGGCTGCGCCCTGGCGGTCTACCAGGGGGACGCCGTCGCCTACCGCAAGGCCTACGGCATGGCGAACCTGGATCACGACATCCCCCTCACACCGTCCACGGTCTTTCACGTCGCATCGATCTCCAAGCAGTTCACCGGCACGGCGATCCTTCTGCTGGCGCAGGACGGCAAGCTGTCGCTCGACGACGACATCCGCAAGCATCTGCCGGAGCTGCAGGACTTCGGGAAGACGATCACGATCCGTCAGCTCGCCAACCACACCAGCGGCCTGCGCGACCAGTGGGACCTGCTCGGCCTCGCGGGCTGGCGCTACTCACGCGATCTGATTACGGACGATGACGTGATGGAGCTGCTGGTGCGGCAGAAGGACCTGAACTTCCCGCCCGGGGACCGGCACCTCTATTCCAACAGCGGCTTCACGCTGCTGGCCGTGATCGTCAGCCGCGTGAGCGGCCAGTCGTTCCGCGAGTTCACGACCGAGCGGATCTTCAAGCCGCTCGGCATGACCCGCACGCACTTCCGCGACAACTTCGCCGAGATCGTCAAGCACCAGGCCTACGGCTACGCGCCGGTACGCGACACCTTCCGACTCTCGGTGACGAACTTCGACACGGCCGGCGCGACGAGTCTGCTGACCACGGTCGAGGATCTGCTGAAGTGGCACGCGAACTTCGATACAAGGACGGTCGGCGGCGACGCGCTGCAGTCGGCGCTGCTGGAGCGCGGACTCCTCAACAGCGGCAGCCGCATTTCCTACGCCTTCGGCATCACGCACGGCACGTACCGCGGCGTGCCGACCGTCGGTCACGGCGGCTCCGACGCGGGGTATCGCGCCGACTTCGTGCGGTTCCCGGAACAGAAGCTTGGCGTCGCGACGCTGTGCAACATCGGGACGGCGAACCCGGGGCAGCTCTCGCGCCGCGTCGCAGATCTTTTCCTGCCGGCGAACCTCCCCGCCGCCACGACCGAATCGCCGGCTGACGACACCCCCGAGGTGCCAGTCCCCGAGGCGACGCTGAAGCGCCTGGCCGGCATCTACTGGAACGCGGCGGAAGCGACCGCTTTGCGGGTCGTCTTCGACGCGGGCACGCTGCACGCGGTCGACGGGCGTCAGCGCACCGCGCTGAAATCCGTTGGCGGCGGCGCCTTCGTGATGACGGCCGGCCCGCGGACCCGGGTCAGCTTCGAGGAGCAGGCAGGCGGCGCCGTGCACCTGAAGCCTGGCGGCAGCGCCCCGGTCTTCGTGAGGATGGATCCCTATACGCCGTCCGCGGACCAGGTCGCGGAGTTCGCGGGCACCTACCGGAGCGATGAGATGGACGCCGTGTTCCGGATGACGGTCAAGGACGGCGCGCTGAGGCTGGAGCGCTCGAAACTGCAACCGGCGCCGCTCGAACCGATGATCACCGATACCTTCCGCACCCAGGCGGGCCTGGTGCAGTTCACGCGCGACGGCGCAGGACGCGTGACGGGCTTCGTCCTGCAGGGCAACCGCGTGAAGCACGTGAAGTTCCGGAAGGACACACCGGCCTCAGGATCCTCTGCGAGCGACGCCCGCTGAGAACGCTCTCAGTGCGGAGGCTCAAATCCCTCGGCTGACGACAGGGATGCGACAGACGGGTCCGCAACAACCGGGCTGACGCCGTCTCGAGTGTAACGGCGGGTCCAACCACCCGGCGTCCGTTCGGACGCTCGAATCACTCGGCGCGCAGAAGGCGGGCAGGGTCCAGGCGCCCGCCCTTTACCGCCGCCGGGAGCATCGCCAGGGAACATCCGAGCAGAGCGACGCCGGCCGAAAAAGCGTAGGCGCTCCACGACGAGGCGTCCACACCGAAGAAATGCCCGCTGACGAGACCGCTTGCGATGTACGCCAGCGGCAGGCCGGCGAGCACGCCCGCACCGGCCGGCAGGACGGCTACCCGTATCACGAGGCGTCGGGCACGCGCAGGCGAAGCTCCGAGAGCGAGGCGTATCGCCAGATCCGTCCGGCGGAGCGCGAGATATTGAGCGGTCGCCGCGGCGGCCGCGGCGCACCCGAGTGCGGATGTCAGTACGGCGAACACGAAGGCGATTCCGCCGAGGAAGCGCGTGGCCTCGGTATCCCGGTTTACGAGCGTCGCGAGCAGGCGCGGCGTGCCGGTCGTGACCCGCGGATCCGTCCGCCGCACCAGCTCACGCACGGCCGCTTCGTGAAGGAAAAGCGGCTCTGAAGTCGCGACGATGAGCTCCGCGCGCTGAAGCATGATCTGGCGGTTACCGAGCACACCGACGCGCGACTGCGGCAGGTGCACGTAAACGGTGGGGACGCTCGGCGACCGGACTCCCCTGGACCGCACGTCTCCTGCAATGCCGACAACTGTCCAGCTCGCAGTCCCAAGACGCAGCTGTCGGCCGATGCCGTCTCCGTCGAGAAACGTCCGCGAAAACGCGTCGCTGACGACGACGACCGGTGGGGCCGAGCTGTCGTCGGCGGCGTCGAACGTGCGGCCCCGCTGGATGTCGATGGACATTGCGGCGAAATACGCCGTGCTGACGTCCAGCCGCTGGGCGAGCGCCGGTAGTGGTGTCTGTCCATGCACGAGCAGGTTGACGGTCGTCGACCTCGAGAGCGGGATCGTGCTCGCGATAACGGCGCCGTGCGCCATCTCTGATTCGAGCACGGAGAGCAGCGTCAGCAACCGCTCCACCCGGTCCGACACCGCCCCACCGGCGACGCGGAGCGGCGTGGCGACGATCCGGCCGGGCTCGAACCCGAGGTCGACGCGCAACAGGTTCGACGTCGATGCGACGAGCAGCACGGCAACGACTACGCCAGCCATCATAACGGCCGCCTGCCCTGCCAGGAGCAGCTGCGCCACGGTGAGGTCCCGGCGCGCAGGGCCGCCCGCCGACGCGGCGCTCTGGGAGAGCGACGGAATACGGTCCCTGTATCCGCGAACCTTCAGGACCAGCGTCGCAAGCGGGCCGAGCACGCAGGCCGCGGCCGCCAGGGCCGCCACCGCAAGCAGATCCACTCCTTCTTCGTATGCAGAGGGGATTTGCATCGCGGGCGCATAACGCACCAGCACCGCCAGAGCCACCCTGTGCACGACTACGCCGGCAGCGACGCCGGCGCCGGTGATCAGGACGGCATCCGCGAGCACGCCGGTGTGACAGCGCCACAGCGACGCGCCGAGGCTCGCCCGGATCGCCGCCTCCCTTGCCCGCTGGTGCGCGTTGGCCTGGAGAATCTGCGTGACGTTGAGGACGGTGACGACCAGCACGAAGATCGCCAGCACCTGCAGCAGCTGCACCGAGTCTGCGACGTGTCGTGTTCGGTCCTCCTTCAGTGGCATGAGCCGCACGCTGCGAACCCCGGAGAGATTCGAAGAGTCGCCTAACACCACCCGCGCATCGTCGATGCGCACGCCTGCCGCCAGTCGTGCCAGCACCGCGACGTGGACGTCGCGCAACGACAACACCGAGTTCTCCAGCGACCGCAGTTGCTGGGGCTCGAAGAGCAGCAGGATCTGCGCTTCGTCGTCGAGAAAGCGGAACACATCGGGGATGGCGCCGGCGACCTGATGCGTCTCGCCGTTGACGATCAAGGTCTGCGCGGCACCGCACGCGGTGCCGAGCCCGTGCCGGTTCGCGTAGTCCTCGCCAACGAACAGGATCCGGCGCTTTTCCGCTGCGGCGGCGGCGAGGCCGTCCCTCCCAACGCACTTCGGCCAGATCTGGAGCACCTCGAACAGCGATGCCGTCGCCAGGAGGCCGGGCACCGAAGCGGCGCCGGTCGGGCCCACCTGCACGTCGGTCTGCCGATAGGCGGCGACGGCAGCGAGGGCGTGCGCCCGGGCATCGGCGATTAAGGAGTAGTCCGTTGGTCTGACGGATCCGGGCGCGTCTTCGCGTCCGCCCACCCAGACGCGAACGAGCTCGTCGGCGGCCGGAAACGGCAGGTCCGCCAGCAGCACCCTGCCGACAACCAGGAAGACGGCAGTATTGACGCCGATGGCGAGGCTGATGAGCAGCGCGAGCGCGACCGCGACAAATGGAGCGCGCAGGATCCGCCGAAGTGCTGCGCGAAGATCGAGCGTGTGCATGCCGAAGCTTACTTCCGAGGCTTGGGAACAGCGAAGCTGGTCTCGGTGAGCCCCCCCTCCAGGACATAGCGCCGAATCGTGATGTCCTCCCAACCCTCTTCGTAGGTGCTCCGCAGGACGTGCGGCAGTCTGCCCGTCCCCACCGAACGGAAGTCTTCGACACGCGCCGATGCGGGCTGCATCCGCTCTGGAATGGCGACGGTCTTCGCTCCAGGAGCAATCAGGATCGGAACCGGCCGGGCGCGCTCGTACCGAAAGAGGGAGACCTGAAGATTCTGCAGCGTAAAATACGCGGAGCTTCCCAGTGCGCTCGTCACCACGTACTCGTTGCGACGTGCCTCGTAGCTCAGGAACGGCACGTCGGCCAGAAGCAGAGCCGAAAGATAGACCATCATCTCACGCTGCAGCCGTTTTCGAGCGGACGCCAGGCCAGCCGCGTCGAACTCGACAATCTGGGTCCGGCCACTTCGCGTCCACCAGCGAGTGAAAACGCCCAGATGCTCCTGCGACACTTGGTGTGAGGTCGCGCGCGGGCCCTTACGGAAGAACTCCAGCCGGTAGCTGCCGGGCTGGCGGAGGAGGAAGCGCCCGGTGCCGCGAGCGGTGTCGGCACCCTCTCCGCGCGCCCCGAGTCCGCCGGTATACTCGAACTCGACGAGCAGTTCGGAAGGCCGTTCAAAACCGAGCGCCTGCCGTGCCGCGTGAAGCTCGGAGCCCTGCGCTGACGACGGCCCAGGGGACAGCATCAGCGCCCCCGGGAGCAGCGCGAAGGCTACGAGCCGGTGGAGCATCCGAGAGCAGCGAGCGCCTGCGTCTGCCGATCCTCCCTCAGAAAGCCTCGCCATCTGGCCGTCACCTTTCCCGACGAGTCTACCACCACGACCGTCGGATACCCCGTGCCACGCAGCATTCCGTTCGAAACAGAAATGATATCCACGTCTCCAAGGCCATGCTCGCTCGTATACGCACGGGCAGTCTCCAGCGGCTGGCTGGAGACGAACCGAAGGCCAACGCCGGAGCACTCGGCTACCGCTGCACTGATCGCTCGATAGAACGGCATGCTCGCGGTGCAGAACTGACATTGCGAGTGAACGAGCAGCAGAATCGTTGAGGAGTATCGGCTGAAATCCGCAGCTACGACATCGTGCAGCGACTGGTTTACTTCGAAGCGGGACAGCGGTTCGGCCGAGCCTTGCCCGGAAGGGCGCCCGAACGACCCTGCCAGTGCAACCAGCACGATCATGCCGCAGGCAATGAGGAACGCCTCGTCGAGTCGATCGAGTCTGGCCATCCACGGCTCCACGCCCCGCAACGGCACCACCACGCGCCGTTGCGGAGCATCGTTCAGTTCAGTACAGACACAGGTAATTGCACTCTGCGTCCTCGACGTTCCCGAACTCGTCTTCAGCGCACCAGCAGTCCCCCTCCTGGTAGAGCTGTCCACCATACCCGTCGCAGATATCCTGGGCAGTATCCTGCGTCCAGAAGTACCACTCGGCGCAGCTCTCGCGCGCCGCATCCACGGCCGAAGCGGCATACAGGGACAGCGCGACGAGCACCACGACCTGCACGAGACGCCGGAGACGATACTTTGCCGTCATGCACCCTCCTTTCACGTCCACTGAAGGGAAACACGCCGCCTGGAGTCGGTCAACCGGAAAGGGTTCCCATTACTTGCGTTTCCCATGAATTGTCTTTTCAGCCGCCGCGCTGTCGGCTATCCTGTCGTCCAGACCTCCGGGTGCGTTGCCGATGGCGGGCTATCAGAAGAGAGAGAGAGAGGCGCCGAGCGGGACCCTGGCGTTCGTCCAGCGCTGTCAGGTCGTCGCTGGCTCATGGTGTCGGTGGGGATCCGCCGATTTCGATCTGATTGACGCAGTCGTCGCGCTGGTTCATTGCATGAGAAGCGTCCCGACTCCAAGGACGCAGATGGAGCGCTGGGGGATTTCATCGGCGGTCTTGCGGATGGGCTGGAACATTCGCCGGCAGCTCCCCACGGTCGCGCCCGACGGCCCCCACCCACCGCACATGCGGCGCCGCGCCCGCGCCGGACTCGCGCTCGAGACACTCGTCGTGCACCGCAACGATCCTCACATCGACGAGGGGGTCGTCGCGTCAGCGATCGGTGTAAGCGCTAGCCACCTGTCGCACATCCTCGGGAAGGAGTCACTGCCGCACTTCGAGACGCTGCTGCACGTCGTGCGCATGGTCGACGTCGTCGTTGTGCTGTGCACTTCGACGCTCTGCATGAAAGAGGTCGCCGGTATCGTGGGATATGACGAAACGAAAGCGATGGACCGGCTCTTCCAGAAATGGTTTCACCTCACCCCCTCGGCCTTCAGATCGGCCGTTCTTCGCAGGTCCCAAATCGATGCCGTGAGCGCAGTTTGCGAGTTTCGGCTGCAGCATCCGCGAGCACAAGTCGCGGAGTGTGCAGACGCCACCGGCATCGACTTCGGACTCGCGGCACGCCTGTGTGCTGACGCGGAGGGACCTCTTCGCTGAATTGAGGGCGGCCCAGTCGAGACGACAGGCTCGGCACGCCGGCGTGGGACACGCTGAGACGCGGCACTCGAAACACCCAAGTCGATCGCCGCGCTCGTCGCTTCTTGAACGGCACGCCCGTGACCTTCTTGAACTCGCCGTCCAGGACTCAATCCCGTCGAGTCCGGAAAGGGCTCGCCGGCGTTTCCTGCTGGTGATCATCATGAGGTATCGGGATTCAGGAATCCAGCACGAGACGCGGGCAGCAGGCGTTCGATGATGATCGTCTCCGCGTGCTGCCAGGCCGGGCTCACTCGCAGGCAGATGCCCGTTGCCGGCTCCACGCGATCGCGATAGTCCGTCCGGCGCGTCGCATCAGTCGGCGTCGTGACGACTGCGGTAAAGCCGAGGAGTTGCCGGCAGCGGGTCAGCTTCTCTCGGCGACCGCGAGCGGCAAGGAAGCCGCCATAGCGAATGCGATGGAAGCCGGCCGGCAGCACGTGCACGAGAACGCGCCGTACGCCTCGCCGGCACGTACCGCAGCGACGAGTTCGACGCGGTGTTCCGTATGGCCGTCACGGAAGGCGCCCTGACGCTGGAGCAGTCGAAGCTGCGGCCGGCGCCGCTGGAACCGATGATCGCGGACACTTTCCGCGCCCAGCCGGGCATCGTCCAGTTCACGCGCGACAGCGCCGGACGCGTGACCGGCTTCGTCCTCCAGGGCAACCGCGTGAAGCACGTGAAGTTCAGGAAGGACGCCCCGGCCTCAGGATCCTCTACGAGCGACGCCCGCTGAGAACGCTCTCAGTCTGATGCCGGGTTCTTGGGGGAGGACGGGCGCTTGCGGCGCGGCGCGCGACCCAAAGCCAGGAACGGATTGACGATCTCGACGCTGTCGAATCGCCGTCCATGCTGCAGGTCTTCGCTATAGATGCGCGCGCAGCGGGCCTGCTGGGCGGCCCGGATGATGAGGCCATCCCAGATCGACACCTGGTGCAGCCGGTGCAGGTCGATCGCCGCCAGGACATCGTCAATATCGACAGGCACGGTGCTGAATGCGCCGAGCAGCTCGACCTTCGCACGCGCCGCCGCGGCGTCGACGCCGAGCTTTCGCGTGACGACCGCAAAGTATTCCTGCAGAACCTGCAGAGACACCACGCCCGTCCTGGTACGCATGACGTCACTGACCAGGGCAATCGCCGCCGCCTGTTTGCCGGCATCGGCGGCGTCGTCGGTGTAGACCAGGATGTTGGAGTCGAGAAAGCTACCGCCGCTCATGCACGGCGTCCCGATCGAATTTCCATCCGCGCGAGTGGCCTTTCGATTCACGCGAGAGGCGCTCGAACTCGGCGACCCAGCCTGCGGCATCATCGCGCGCCGTCAACCGCTCCAGTTGCTCGCGCACATACTGGTTGAGGCTCTTCCCCTGCGCCCGGGCGATCTTTCTCGCGCGCTTCACCAGCTGCTCGTCGATGGCCAGCGTGATGTTCATAGCACACATATTACGTGTCACGTATCCCGTGCGTCAAGGGGTCCGGCGCCCCTGCGTCGAACGCCGCCACTGCATCAGCGGCGTGACCGAGAACCCGTGGGCGACGATCGACACGGCGACGACGGCGAGCGTCAGCTCGGCGAGAAGGCGCGCGTCCCCGCCGGACAGGCCGTGCGTCAAGGCGTAGGCGAGATAGTAGATCGAGCCGATCCCACGCACGCCGAACCACGCGATGAACGATCGCTCCCGCGTCGTCGTGGACGTACCCGGAAGGCTCAGAAACGTCGCCACCGGACGGATCCCGAGCAGCAGCACCGGGACGAACCAGAGCAGCAGGTGCCCCCACGCAACTCCCGTCAGCAGCGCGCCGACAACCAGAACCACGGCGACTTCGCCGATGCGCTCGAGCTGCTCGTTGAACGCGAGCACGGCCTGGGCCATCGCGGCCGGCGCACGCTCGCGGTCGGTGGCGGCGCCCGGCGCTCCGTGCGCGGCCGCCTCCTCATCCGCGGGCGCCGCGTCACCCGAGTGCTGGCGCTCGACCCGCCGCAGGGCGAGGCCGGCCGCGAACACCGCGAGAAAACCGTAGCTGTGGATCGCCAGCGCCAGGCCGTACGACAGCGCGATCAGTCCGAGCGCCAGGAACTCGTCGAGCCCCACGGCCTCCCGATGTTCGCGGCGCAAATAGAGCACCAGGCGGCCGACCAGCGTTCCGCAGCCGGTTCCCACCAGCAGCCCCGCACCAATGGCCCAGACGACGTCCACGGCGAGCCAGCGCGTCCAGGCGGCGCCCAGCTCGTGGACGCCGAGGAGCCCCAGGCCGAGCATGACGAAGGGGAACGCCATCCCGTCGTTCAGGCCGGCCTCACCGGTCAGCGCGAAGCGCACGTCCTCCTTGTCGCCGGCGTGCGTCACCTGGACGTCTGACGCGAGCACGGGATCGGTCGGCGCGAGCACCGCGCCGAGGAGCACAGTCGCCCCGAGCGACAATCCGAGCCCGAGCACCCCCACGGCGGCGACACCCGCGACCGTGAGCACCATGCCCAACGAGGCCATGAGGATCGGCGGACGCCACCGCCGGTTCGACAGCGGCAGCCGAAGCTTCAGGCCGGCCGTGAACAACGAGATGATCACCGCCACTTCCGTGAAGCGTTCGAGCAGGTGGGCATCGCGCAGGAGGTCGATACGCAGGAGGTCGGCGCCCGGCGGACCGAGCGCGGCCCCGATCGCGAGATAGAACATCGAGGCGGTCAGCGGCAGGCGTTTGAGGACCGAGCCCGCCAGCGCCATCGCGACCAGGATGCCGCCGATGATCAGATACCAGAGGATGAAGGTCACGTTAAACGGATTGCGCTGGGGCCCTTCGACTCGCCTGAACGGTGCGCTCGCTCAGGGCGGGCCCCACCCCCAGCGCCTGCCAGCGCTCGCTCTCGCTCGCGCCGGTTCTTGCAGCAACAAGCTACATCGTTGCCGGTGCGGTGGCGGTGCGGTACCACGTGATCGTCTTCTTCAGGCCGTCCTCGAACGAGACGGTCGGCTCGTAGCCGAGGAGCGCTTTCGCCTTGACGATCGACGCCTGCGAGTCGCGGACGTCCCCCTGCCGCGCTTCCACGTACTCCGGCTCGACGCTGGCGCCGACGATCTTCTTCATCTCGGCAAACAGCTCGTTCAGCGAGATGCGTCCGCCGGTCGCCACGTTGATGACCTCGCCGCTCGCGCCGGGCGCCTCGCACGCGCGCAGCACGCCGTCCACGACGTTCGCCACGTAGGTGAAGTCGCGCGTCTGCCCGCCGTCCCCGTAGATCTTCGGCGGGCGGTTGTCGAGCAGCGCGGTCGCGAAGACGGAAATGACGCCGGAATAGGGAGACGAGGGATCCTGACGCGGACCGAACACGTTGAAGTAGCGGATGCTGACGGTCTCGAGCCCGTAGAGCCGCGTGAACATCTGCATGTACTGCTCCCCCACCACCTTCTGCAGCGCGTACGGCGAGAGCGGATTCGACGGCATGTCCTCCGACTTCGGCAGCGTCGGCGTGTTGCCGTAGGCCGAGCTCGATCCGGCGAACACCAGGCGCCTGACGCCGGCATCGCGCGCGGCGACCAGCACGTTCAGCGTGGCGTCAACGTTGGCGCGGTTCGAGGTGATCGGGTCTTTCACCGAGCGCGGCACCGAGGGGATCGCGGCCTGGTGCAGGACGTAGTCGCAGCCCTCGACGACCGCATGCGCAAAGTCCAGATCCGCGAGATCTCCTTCCCGGAATTCCACCGGAGAGACGTGATCGAGGTTGCTGCGCTTGCCGGTAATGAGCGAGTCCGCGACGCGCACCGTGTGACCGCGGCGCACGAGCTCTTCCGCCAGGTGGGACCCGATGAACCCGGCGCCGCCGGTGACGAGATAAGTCGACATGCGTTTTACCTTAGCAATATCCGTACTGTCTTCCAGCGGCGCGTTTACTTCGGAAAGCCGGCGGTCGGCAGGCCTGGGACGATGCGCATGGCGTTCTGGTAATAGAGCTTCTTCAGCACCGGGTCCGGCAGATTCATGCCGTAGAGCTTCCAGAATGCGTGGTAATCCCGGTAATAGTCGAAGTACTCGTCTGCCGTCTCGAACACCCGCCAGAAGTAGGGATACTCGTCGGGCTGAAAGCTGTCCTTCCCGAACAGGATGCGGTCCTGGTACTTGACGAAGAAGTCGTGCCCGAATCGCGGCTGGCGCCCGAGGTCGTACAGGACGGCCCCGACCTCCGCGTGCAGGTTCGGCCATTTGTCGAACATCTTCCCCAGCCGTCCGAGATCGTTCGCATGCCATCCCATGTGCGCGAGGATGAAGGTCGTTTTCGGATGTTTGGCCAGCATGCGGTCGCGCTCCGCCATCAGCTCGTCGAAGGTCGGATACCGTGAGCGGTCGTTGAAGCGTCGGTTGGCGTAGAGCGCCATCTCCAGCCAGCGCTCGTTCGTGTAGTCGAGCGGTTCGAAGAACTCCTGCGGCTCGCCGAGATGGAGGAAGATCGGCACCTTCAGCCGCGCGGCCGCCGCCCAGAAGGGATCGAGCTCCGGGTCGTCCACCTTCAGGCGCGTGCCGTCGGCCTTCAGCGTGCCGAGGCCGAGGTTCTTCCCGATCTCGCCGACACCCCGCGCCCCCGCCTTGACGTCCGCCTCGAGCTGCTGCGCCGCGCGCGCACCCCAGCCCGGGCCGACGTCGCGAAAGCTCACCGTGCTGAACATCACCACGCGGTCCTTCAGGCCGCTGGCCTCGATGGCGGCGATCCGTTCCACGAGCGCCTCGCCCGTCGCGCCGTTGGTCTGCACCATCACCTGGATGTTGAGCGGCGACATCAGGTTGACGACGTTCTTGACGGCCTCTGGGGAGTTGAAGGCGGGCGGGTGGCCGTGGACGTCCACGACGGGGAACTTCGCGCGGGTCACCTTGTGCTCCGGCACCACCAGCGTCGTCCGCGGCTTGTAATCCACGATCGAGGGGGGCGGGACTTCGGGTTCGCGGCCGGTGCCGGGACGGGGGCGAAGCTGACCGGGTTGCCCCTGCGGGGGCGGCGTCGTCGC
>JBBECO010000262.1:13624-37326 GCA_040881785.1 Vicinamibacterales bacterium | reverse complement strand
GTTCGCCCGACCTGAGGGTCGGGCCTACGGCGTCGGTGACGGCCAGTCCGACGGCCAGCAGCCCGATCACGGGCAGAAGAATCCTCCGCTTCACGATGACCTCCGGAAAAGCTCATCGTATCAGGAGATGGGGGCTCGGGACTCGGGGCTCGGGGCGTACATAAAAAAGGTCCGCCGCAGCGGACCGTAAGCCGAATCCTGTTTCCCTCGACTCGGCCCCTTTCGGGGCCTCGCTCGGGACGACGATCATTCCTCTAGCCCCGCCATTGCTGGCGGGATCAAGCGGCCTACCCGGAAGTTCGTCGAACGGGCCGTTCGATGTCCTCGCCGTCGCCCTTGCGGGCTATGGCGAAGTGTGACTTCCCTATTTGGCCTTGCTCCGTGCGGGGTTTTGCCTGCCACCGATGTTGCCACCGGCGCGGTGCGCTCTTACCGCACCTTTTCACCATTGCCTGCCGGTATGACCCGACATAGGCTGTGTGTTTTCTGTGCCACTGTCCTTCGAGTTGCCCCGACCGGGCGTTACCCGGCGCACTGCCCTGCGGAGTTCGGACTTTCCTCCCTTCGACTCGCCTCTTCGAGGCTCGCTCAGGGCAGGCCCCCGACCTTGCGGTCGCGGCTTGCCGTGAGCGAGCCCCGAAGGGGCGAGTCGAACGGCGATCGTCTGGCCCACTGCGGCGGAGACGTAATTGATACTTGCAATGCTGAATGCTCTTCAGCATTCAACATTCAGCATTGCAAGTATCACTATCACCCATCGTTTTCCTGGCTGATGCCGTATTGCTCCAGCTTCTTGTACAGGTTGCTCCGCGGCGTACCGATGACCTCGGCGGTCTTCGAGATGTTCCAGTTGTGCTCGCGGAGTTTGTCGACGAGAAACGCCCGTTCGGCCACCTCTTTGAACTCGCGCAAGGTGCCCGGCCGTTCCTTCTCGCCTCCTCCATTATCCGCCCCCTGAGCCCGGGATTCAACACGGACAATATCCCGCAGGTCATCGACGTCGATGGTCTCGCCCGGCGTCATGATGATGAGGCGCTCGACGGTATTGCGCAGCTCCCGGATGTTTCCCTTCCAACGCGCCCGCTGCATGTGCTCCAGCGCGGCCGAGGTGAACCGCTGCGGACGTCGGTTGTGCTCCCGGCTGAACAGGTCGGCGAAATGACGCACGAGCGGCGGGATGTCGTCACGGCGGTCGCGCAGCG
This sequence comes from Vicinamibacterales bacterium, assembly GCA_040881785.1. Taxonomy (GTDB): domain Bacteria; phylum Acidobacteriota; class Vicinamibacteria; order Vicinamibacterales; family 2-12-FULL-66-21; genus JACDCA01. Next base: position 36,124 of record JBBECO010000262.1, on the reverse strand, counting down.
GCGGGACGCTGATCGGGATCACGCTCAGCCGGAAGAACAGGTCCTCGCGGAACGTCCCCTTCTCGATCTCGGCTTCGAGGTCCTTGTTGGTGGCCGCGATGACGCGGACATCCACCTTGATGGTGCGCGACGAGCCCAGGCGCTCGACTTCCCCCTCCTGCAGCACGCGCAGCACCTTGGCCTGGGTCTTGGCGCTCATGTCGCCGACTTCGTCGAGAAAGATCGTGCCGCGGTCGGCCTGCTCGAACTTGCCGATCTGCTTCTCGGTCGCGCCCGTGAAGGACCCCTTCTCGTGCCCGAAGAGCTCCGACTCGATCAGCTCCTCGGGGATCGCGGCGCAGTTCACCTGGATGAACCGCTCGCGGCTCCGCAGACTGTTGCGATGGATGGCGCGCGCGACGAGCTCCTTGCCCGCGCCGCTCTCGCCGAGGATCAGGACGGTGGCGTTGGTCGGCGCCGCCCGCTTGATGGCTTCGCCGACCTGCCGCAGCCCCGGGCTCTCCCCCACCATCTGATAGCGCGCTTCGACGGCACGCTTCAGCGTCGTGTTCTCGTCGCGCAGCCGCGTCTGGCTGAGCACGTTCTTGATCGTGACGAGCAGCCGCTCGGCGCCGAAGGGTTTCTCGATGAAGTCGTCCGCCCCGCGCTTGGTCGCCTCCATGCCGACCTGGGCGCTGCCGTGGGCCGAGATCATCACGACCGGGAGCCCCTCGTCGAACGCCTTGATCCGCGTCAGCGCCTCGAGGCCATCCATGCCGGGCATCTTGATGTCGAGAAAGACGATGTCGGGAGATTCGCGCTGGATCGCGGCGAGCCCGTCCTCGGCCGATGCGGCGGCGCTGTATTCGTAACCTTCGTATTCCAGCGGCATCCGCATCGAGTCGCGGATCCCGGCATCGTCATCGATCAGCAGGACGCGTGCGGCCATGTAGGTCTCAGGTCTCTCTCTCTCTCACCGTTCCATCGTCACGGTGACGAGCGCGCGCTCGCCTTTGGTGGGGTCGAAGTAATAGAGCGCGAGCACGTCACCGGGTTTCACGGCCGCGAGCGTTCGCTGGTAATCGGTCACCGAGCGAATCGGCTTGCGGTTGATCTCGGTGATGATCAGCCCGCGCCGGACCTGATAGGGAGAGAATGCGGCGCCGGTCGGATCCACGCGGCTGATCAGGACGCCCTGCACGTTCCCGGGAATCCCCAGTCGCACCGCGGCACTGCGATCGACGTCGCGGACGGTGAGGCCGAGCGGCACGTCGGGCGGGGCCGGGCCGTTCGGCGCCGGACCGCCGCCCGGCAGCGTATCGCCCTCGTCGCGCGACGGCGTGGGGCGCTCCGCCAGGCGCACCGGCACGGTCATCCGCTGGTCGTCGCGCACCACTTCCAGGCGCACCACCGTGCCCGGCTTCCGCGCCGAGATGTCCCGGATCAAGTCGTCGTTGCTCGCGATGTCACGGCCATCGACGTCGACGATGACGTCGTAGACGCGAAGGCCCGACCGCTCTGCCGGCGCCTCGCTCGTGAAATCCTGCACCAGCGCCCCCCGCGTCACACTGAGCCTGAGGGCGCGCTGCAGCGCCGGCGTCACGTCGGTCAGCATCACGCCCAGATAGCCCCGCGACACCTTGCCGCTCGCCTTGAGCTGCGACAGGATCGAGACCGCCTGGTTGATGGGCACGGCGAACCCGATGTTGTTCGTCCTGGAGCTCACGGCGGAGTTGATGCCGATCACCTCGCCGCGCGCGTTGATGAGCGGGCCGCCGCTGTTCCCGAAATTGATGGCGGCGTCGGTTTGAATGTAATCGTCCAGACTCGGATCGAACAGCTTCCGGCCGATGAAACTGACGACGCCGACGGTGACGGAGTGGACGTAGCCCAGAGGATTCCCGATCGCGCAGACCCATTCGCCGACCCGCAGGCGGTCGGAATTGCCCAGCGGCGCTTCGGGCAGGCCCTGCGCGCCCTGGATCCTCAGGAGCGCCACGTCGATGGCCGGATCCGACCCGACGACCTCGCCGCGGAAAGCCCGGCCGTCCGCGAGCGTCACCGTGATGCGCTCGGCGTGCTCGATGACGTGATGGTTGGTGAGGATGAAGCCGTCGCTGTCGATGATGAAGCCGCTGCCCGCGCCGCGGGTGGGGCCCTCGAACTCCCGCGGCTCGTCCACCCCGCGGCGGAAGTAGCGTTGCGAATCGCGGATCGCGGACCGGTTCGACGTCGCATCGATATTCACGACGGCGGCGTTGATCCGCTCGACGACGTCGGCGAAGTTGGCGCCGGCCCCGCCAGCCGGGAGGATCGGGGGGGCCATGTCGGGCATGGCCGGGAACGCGCGCGGGGCGGTCGAGACGACCGGCGTGGGCGTGAACTGCCCGGCGAGGATCAGGCCGACGAGCAGGCCGACCACGGACGCGAGCGCAACGGTGATGACGGTGAATCGACGCATGGTGCCCGCCCCTCCTGCTCAGATTATAAGTCGCCTGAATTCCTCCTCGTCGAGGATCGTGATGCCGAGGCTGCGGGCCTTTTCGAGCTTGCTGCCCGCCTCGTCGCCGGCCACGACGTAGCTGGTCGTCCGGCTCACCGATCCCGAGACCTTGCCGCCGAGCCCCTCGATCGCGGCCGTCGCCTCGTCCCGGGTCATGACGGGCAGGGTGCCGGTCAGCACGAAGGTCTTTCCGGCGAGCGGACCGGGGGCCCCCTGGTCCACCGGGGGCTGCTGGCTGGCCATATTGACGCCCGCCGCCGCCAGCTTCGTGATGAGCTCGCGATTGCGTGGTTCGTCCGCGAAGCTGCGGACGGATGCGGCCACGACGGGGCCCACATCCGGGATCGTCTGCAGCGCCTCGGCCGCCGCGTCGAGGATCGCGTCCATCGTCCTGAGGTGCCGCGCCAGTGTGGCGGCGGCTTTTTCGCCGACATGACGGATCCCGAGTGCGTAGACCAGTCGGGAGAGATCGTTGGACTTGCTGCGGTCGAGCTCGGCGAACACGTTCCGGCCGACCTTGCCGAGCTTGCGCGGGACGGCGCGCTCGGATCTGGGCTCCCGCGGCGCCACGGTAAGGTTTTCGAGCTGTGCCGGGTCGAGGCGATAGAGGTCCGCGAAGTCCCGGACCAGCCCCTGCTCGATCAACTGCTCGACGAGCGACTCGCCGAGTCCCTCGATGTTCATGGCGCTGCGCGACGCAAAGTGTTCCAGGCTGCGGCGCAGCCGCGCCGGGCAGGAGGTGTTGTCGCAGCGCCAGACGACCTCGTCCTCGTCGCGGACCAGATGGCTGCCGCAGGCGCGGCAGGTCGTCGGCATCACCCAGGGCACCGCATCCGCCGGGCGCAGGCTCGGAATCGGCGCCACCACGCGCGGGATGACGTCCCCGGCCTTTTCGATGATGACGGTGTCCCCTTCCCGGAAGTCCTTACGCGCGATGTCGTCGGCGTTGTGCAGCGTCGCCATCGAGATGGTGGACCCGGCGAGGAACACGGGCTCGAGCACGGCGTAGGGCGTGTTGGCGCCGGTGCGGCCGACATTCACCTCGATCTTCCGCAACGTCGTGTGCGCCTGCTGCGCGGGGAACTTGAAGGCGGTGGCCCACCGCGGGAACTTGGCGGTGGTGCCGAGCTTCTCGCGGAGCGCGAGATCGTCCACCTTGATGACGACGCCGTCGGTGTCGAAGTCGAGCGTCTGCCGCCGGTCGGCCCAGCGCTCGCAGAAGGCCATCACCTCGTCGATGCCCGCGCACCGCTGGTGGTGGCGCTCGACGGGCAGCCCCCATGCCCGCATCTGATCGAGCATGGCGGCGTGGCTGGGCGTGGACGGTTCGCGAACCGCCCCCGCGGCGACGATGACCTGATACATGAACGCGCCGAGCCCCCGCTTCGCCACGAGGGCCGGATCCAGATTCCGCATCGTCCCGGCGGCCGCGTTGCGGGGGTTGGCGAAGAGCGGCTCACCGGCCTCTTCCCGCTCTTTGTTGATGCGGGCGAAGGCGGCGCGCGGTAGAAAGACTTCGCCGCGCACCTCGAGCCGTCCGGTGCGGCCATCCTCGAGGGCGAGCGGAATGGCGCGTATGGTCCGGACGTTGGCGGTCACATCTTCGCCGCGCATGCCGTCGCCGCGCGTGGCGCCCCGCACCAGCCGTCCGTCGTCGTAGGTCAGCGCGATGCTGAGGCCATCGATCTTGAGCTCGGCCACGTAGTCCACGGCGGCATCCCCGAGGCCCGCGCCTTTGCGCACCCGCTCGTCGAACGCACGCAGCTCCGCCTCGTTATAGGCGTTGTCGAGACTGAGCATCGGCGCGAGATGCTCGACGGTCGGGAAGGAGGCGGTGGGTATGCCAGCCACGCGCTGGGTCGGTGAGTCCTGCGTGACGAGATCGGGACGGCCGGCCTCGAGGCGCTCGAGCTCGTGGAGCAGGCGGTCGAATTCCTCGTCCGAGATCTCGGGGGCATGGAGGACGTAGTAACAGTTCTCGTGGTGGCGGATCGCGTCGCGCAGGCGCCGGAGCTGGGGGAGGATGTCCATCGGTGACACTTGCAATGCTGAAGGCTGAATATGGACATTCAGCATTGCAAGTTATCTGTCCCGGGCCAGCACGTAATCCGGGAGCGCCATCAGCGCATCGCGCTCGCGGCTCGGCGGGAACGCGGCGAGGCACTGCTTGGCGCGTTCGGCGTATTCCACGGCACGCGCATAGGCGAGCTCGGTGGCCCGCGATTCCTTCAGCAGGCGGAGCACCTCGCGCCACTGCTCGGGGGTCACGGTGCGCTCGGCTACGATCGTGCGGACGAGCGCGTAGGCCTCGTCGCCGCCGCGTTCCCGCAGAAAGATGATCGGCAGCGTGACTTTGCCCTCGCGCAGGTCGCCGCCGATGGGCTTCCCCAGCGCCTCCTGGTCGGCGGTGTAGTCGAGCAGGTCGTCCACGAGCTGAAAGGCCACCCCGAGGTTGAACCCGTAGTCGCGCAGCGCGGCCTCGCGTTCCTCGCCGACGTTGCCGAGCAGACCGCCGATCTGCGCGCAGCCGCCGAAGAGGAAGGCGGTCTTGCGGCGAATGATCTCGAAGTGCTCGTCTTCGGTGATGTCGACATCCCCCGCCTTGGTGAGCTGATAGAGCTCGCCTTCGATCATGCGCAGCGTGACGTCGCAGAGCAGGCGCACCAGGTCGAGCGAGTCGTGGGTGAGCGCGAGCGCCATCGACTTGATGTACAGGTAGTCGCCGAGCAGGACCGTGATGTCGTTGCCCCAGCGCGAATGCGCGGCCAGGCGGCCGCGCCGCATGTCGGCGCCGTCGATGATGTCGTCGTGCACCAGCGTGGCGGTGTGAATGAACTCCACGACCGCGGCGTAGAGGACGGCGCGGTCGCCGGTGTATCCGCTCAACCGCGCCGCCATCAGCAGGACCGCGGGGCGCACGCGCTTGCCGCCGCTCTTCTGGATGTAGCGCCCCATCTCGGGGATCAGCGCAACGCGCGACTGGATGTGCTGTACAAACTCCTGCTCGACGGCTTCGAGGTCCTCACGGATCGGCTCGAAGATCTGGGCAAGATCGGCGGCGGTGGAGTTCTGCGCTGTATCGCTCAAGGGGGTGGTTCTGATCGGCTCGGACTCACAATACTGGAGTTTCGCGCATAGTGTCAACGCGCTAAGCCGAAGAGGCCGTTGAAGTTAGTGCGGATCTGCGTGGCCATCGCCGTGGTCTCGACGCCGTGTAATTCCGCCAGTACCGCCAGCACTCGGGCGACGAAGGCCGGCTCGTTGCGCGTGCCCCGGTGCGGCACCGGCGCCAGGTACGGCGCGTCGGTCTCGCTCAGCAGCCGGTCGAGCGGCGTCACGCGCGCCGCGCCACGAAGCTCCCCCGCTTTGGGAAACGTCAGGATGCCGGCGTACGACAAATAGAACCCGAGATCGAGCGCACGGCGTGCCATCGCCTCGTCGCCGGTGAAGCAGTGGAACACCCCGCGGATGGCCCGCTCCCCTTCCTCTTCGAGGAGGCGGAACGTGTCGTCGGTCGCCTCGCGCGTGTGGATGATGATCGGCAGGTCGCGCGCGCGCGCCAGCCGGATCTGCGCCCGGAAGACCTCCTGCTGCACGTCGCGCGGCGAGAAGTCGTAGTGGTAGTCGAGGCCGATCTCGCCGATCGCGCACGCGCCGGAGGCCGCCATCGCGGCCTCGAGCGTCGCGACCGCGCGCGGCAGGTCGCCGGCGAACTGACCCGCGTGGTGCGGATGAATGCCGGTGGCGAACCGGATGCCCGGCCACGCGGCGCGCACGATATCGGCCCGCGCGAGCTCCGCCGCGTCTTCCGCCGCGAGAATGCAGAGCGCGGTCTCGACGCCTGCGGCCGCCGCACGACCGGCCACGTCCGTCAGATCCGCGGCGAACTCCTCGCCGGCCAGGTGACAATGGCTGTCGATCACCGGCTACCTGACGCGCGTGCCGGGCGGCACGTCCGCGTCGAAGCCGACGAGCGTCGGTTTCCCGCCCTCGGGACTCGCCGCGAGCACCATGCCGTTCGATTCGATCCCCATCAGCTTGGCCGGCTTGAGGTTGAAGACCATCACGATCGTGCGGCCGACGAGCTGCGCCGGTTCGTAGGCTTCGGCAATGCCGGCCACGAGCGTGCGCTGCTCGGTGCCGAGATCGATCGAGAGCTTCACCAGCTTGCGCGAGTTCGGTACTTTCTCGGCCGTCAGCACCTTCGCGACGCGCAGATCGACCTTCATGAAATCGTCGATCGTTATTTTCTCCGCTCCAGGCGCTGACGCAGAGGGTGCGGGAACTGACGCTGAGGGCTTGTCCACCGTAGCCTCCGCGGAGGGTGAGGTAGACGCGGAGGCGGAGGTGGATGCGGATTTCTCTTCCAACGGTGTACTCCTGGAATGGGCTGACGTGTTGACGCGCGGCCAGAGGGACGCGCCTTTCGTGATGATACGTTGGCCGTCGGGGCGCCACACCGCCGCGTCGAGCGTCAGGCGGTCGGCGGGGGTTGTCTCCCCCACGCGCCGCAGGATCTCGGTTGCCGACCGCGGCATGATCGGCAGGAGCAGCACGGCCGCGACACGCACGGCCTCGGCGACGTCAAAGAGCACCTGCGAGAGGTGGGTAGCCTGCGCCGGGTCGCGGGCGAGCGCCCACGGCTCGGTGCTCGCGATGTATTCGTTGGCGGCGTCCACGATACGGAACGCGGCGGCGGCGCCTCCCTCGAGCGCGAAGGCGTCCATCTGTTCGCGGTAGGACGACAGCGCCCGCGTGGCCACCTCCGCCAGCCGTCCCGGCGTTTCGGCCGGACTCAGCGTGCCCTCCCGGTACTTCTCGGCCATCGTCGCCACCCGGCTGACGAGGTTGCCCAGGTTGTTCGCCAGGTCCACGTTGTACCGCTCCTCGAAGCGCTCCCACGTGAAATCCCCGTCGCTGCCAAAGGCGATCTCCTTCACGAGATACAGGCGCAGCGGATCGGGACCGAACTTCTCCACTGCGGCGAGCGGTTCGACGGCCGTCCCGAGCGACTTGCTCATCTTCTCGCCCCGGAAGTGCACCCAGCCGTGACCGAAGACCTGCCGGGGTACGGGCAGGCCGGCACTCATCAGCATCGCCGGCCAGATGACGCAGTGGAAGCGGGTGATGTCCTTGCCGATCACGTGCAGGTCAGCCGGCCACCAGGTCTCGAACAACGCCTGGTCGGTGCCAAAGCCGACGGCGGTGGCGTAGTTGATGAGGGCGTCCACCCAGACGTAGATCACGCTCGCCGGATCGTCGGGCATCGGAATGCCCCAGGCCTGTCCGGCACGGCTGACCGAGATGTCCTCGAGCCCTCCCTCCAGCAGGCGAAGGATCTCGTTCCGCCGGATGTCGGGCACGAGAAACTCCGGCTGGGCGCGAAAGTGCTCCAGCAGCGGATTGGTGTACTTCGAGAGGCGGAAGAAATGGTTCTTTTCGCGAATCCAGTCGGGCTTCGTCCGATGGATCGGGCAGAGTCCCTCGACGAGATCCTTCTCCTGTTTGAACGCCTCGCACGACACGCAGTACCAGCCCTCGTAATGCCCCTCGTAGATGTCCCCTGCCGCCGTCATGCGCCGGACCAGTTCCTGCACGCCGGCCCGGTGGCGCGGCTCGGTCGTCCGAATGAAATCGTCGAACGACAGGTCCAGCCGCCGCCAGACGTCGAGGAACTCCCCCGCCATGCGGTCACAGTACGCGAGCGGATCCTCGCCGGCCTCGCGGGCCTTCTTGAAGACGTTCTGCGAGTGCTCGTCGTTGCCCATGACGAAGCGCGTGTCAAAGCCGGCGAGCCGCTTGTAGCGCGCGATGACGTCGGCGGCGATCTTCTCGTAGGCCGTTCCGAGGTGCGGACGGCTGTTGACGTAGTCGATCGCGGTGGTGATGTAGAAGCGCGGCATGGTCAATTGGAGCGGTTCATCCAGGTCGTGAGCGCCAGCGCCTGCACGTCCTTCACGGGCAGGCCGCGCTCGGCGGCGATCCGGGCACAGTCATCGAACTCGGGCGCGGCGTTGAGTACCCGGCCGCCCCGCGTCGCCACTTTGAACCGGACGTCGCCCACCGGCGTCGCCACGGTCACGACCTCACGCTCCAGGCACTCCCGCAGCATCTCCTGGTAGCGCACGCCGATCGTCGTGGTTTCCGCAAACAGGATACCGGACAACCGTTCCCGGTCCTCCGGGCGTGCCAGGACGGTCACGAGCGTCCCCGGGCGGTTCTTCTTCATCTGCACCGGGGCGTAGAAGACGTCGAGCGCCCCGGCGTGGTGCAGCTGGTCCATCAGCGGACCGAACAACTGCGGATTCATGTCGTCGATCTCACACACGATCTCGACCACGCGCCGCGCGTGGCCGTCCGGCGCGGCGTCGCCCACGATCAACCGCAGCACGTTCGGATGCCGCTTCGGATCCCGGTCGCCGGCGCCGTAGCCGATCCGCTCGATCGTCATGGCCGGTATCGGCCCGTACGAGCCGGCATAGCCGGTCACCAGCAGCGCCCCGGTCGGCGTGACGAGTTCCATCTGCACGTCGCCGGCGTAGACGGGCACCCCCTGGAGCAGCCGCGCCGTGGCCGGTGCCGGCACCGGAAACACCCCGTGCGCACAGCGCACGGTGCCGCCGCCGACGTTGAGCGGGGACGACACGATCCGGTCGGCCCCGAGCTGCTCGAGACCGTACACCGCGCCGACGATGTCCACGATGGAATCGACGGCGCCCACCTCGTGGAGATGGATCTGCTCGATTGGTACGGCGTGGATCGCGGCCTCCGCTTCGGCGAGCCGCTCGAAGAGATGCATCGCGCGATCGCGTCCGCCGGGCGACAGGGCGGATCGGCCGATCGCCGCACGGATCTCCGTCAGCGAGTGGTGATCATGAGGGTGCGGTTCAGGATCGTGAGGGTGCGGTTCGTGGTCGTGAGGGTGCGGTTCAGGATCGTGAGGGTGCGGTTCGTGGTCGTGAGGGTGCGGGGCCTGCCCGGGCGCCAGGACCTCGAACTTCGTGGCCGAGACGCCCGCGCGCAGCACGCGGCGGGCGGAGATGCCGCCGAGATCGACGGCCAGGCTGCCGAGCGCGCCGCGCACGTCCTCGAGGGGCAGCCCCAGGTCGAGCAGCGCCCCCAGCACCATGTCACCCGAGGCGCCGGAAAAACAATCGAAATACAGCGTCTTTGCCACCCGTCAACACCTTCTGTGCTCGCGAAAGCTGAAATACTTCACGTCGGCGAGAATCACGTGGTCGAGCACGTCGATCCCCATCAGGATCCCGGCGGCCATCAGCCGTTCGGTCAGCCGCACGTCGTCGACGCTCGGCTCCGGATCGCCCGAGGGGTGATTGTGGAACAGCACGACCGCGGCCGCCCCTGACGCGGTCGCCTCACGAAAGACTTCCCGCGGGTGCACGATACTCGTGTCGAGCGAGCCGACCGACAGGATCGACGCCCGGATCACCCGGTGTTTCGTGTCGAGCGACAGCACGCCGAACTGTTCGACCGGCCGGTTGCCGAATTGCGGCAGCAGGTACTCGGCGACGCTGCGCGGACTGCTCAACTGCAACCGCGCGTCATGGCTGCGCGTCAGCGAGCGGCGCCCGAGCTCGATGGCGGCCATGACCTGCGCGGCGCGCGCCGCGCCGATGCCCGGCACCCGCCGTAAATCGTCCTGCCGCGCCCGCGACAGCGCCCGCAGCCCGCCCTGGGCGAGCATCGCGTTGGCCAGGTCGAGTGCGCTCGCGCGCGCGCGTCCCTGTCCGAGCACGATGGCCAGCAGCTCGTTGTCACCCAGCGCCGCGGCGCCGAGCCGTTGAAGCTTCTCGCGCGGCCGATCGTGCGTGGCAACGCTCTTCATCGTACCTCACATCGGCGGGGCCCCCTGCACCCCGCCTGGCTCGCTTCGCTACGTGGGGCCCCAACACCCACTCCGCTCCGCTCGCTCACTTGCATCGCCGCACGCTTTCGCGTCGTGCACCTGCATCCCGCATCCCGCACCCCGCATTCCGGTCCTTCGATATACTGATCATCCGATGCGTCCGCTGGCTGTCGTCCTCTTGCCGCTGCTGTTCCTCGCGGCCTGCTCGGCCCCTCCCCAGAAGGAAATCGATCTCGCCCAGGGGGCGATGGATGCCGCGCGTGCCGCCGGCGCCGAACGATACGCACCGCAGCAACTCGGGGCCGCCCAGACGTCACTGGAACAGGCCCATGAGGCCGTCGCGCAGCGCGACTACCGCCTGGCGCTCACGCGCGCGCTCGACGCGCACGACCGCGCGCTCGCGGCGGCCCGGTCGGCGGCCGAGGGGCAGGCCCGCGCGCGCGGCGAGATCGACGCCGCGATCGCCTCAGCCACGGCCGCCATCGAGACCCTGGAGCTGCGGCTGAAAGCGCCCGGGACGGCGAGATTGCCGAAAGCCGTCCTCACCGCCGCGCGGCGGACGGTGACGGCTGCCGAAGAGGAACTGCAAAAAGCAGGCGCAGCCGTGACGGCCGGCGACTATGAGACCGCCCGTCAAGCCGTCGAGGGGATTTCCGGAAGAATCTCGGAGCAGATCGAGGCCCTGGACGCAGCGGCGACCGCAAAGCCCGCGCGCCCACCCCGTCGCGGACGCTGACGCCGTCGCAGAAACAGCAGCAGCCGTTCGATCCCAGGTGCGCAGGTCCTGCACACCGCCTTCGGCGGATGGGAAATGGGAAATGGCAAATGGGAAAGAGCCCGCCTAGAAAATCTTTCCTAGACCCAGCAGCAGCGTGACGATCACCACGAAACCCGCGACGTCGAGCGCGATGCCGTGGCGCATCATGGCGGTGATCGGCACGTGTCCCGAGCTGTAGACGATCGCGTTGGGCGGCGTGGAGATCGGCATCATGAAGCCCATCGACGCGCCGAGTGTCGCGCCGAGCGCCGGTTGCACCGGGTCGATGCCGGCCGCCTGCGACACCGCAATGGCGATCGGGACGATCATCGTGGCGGACGCCGTATTCGACGCCGCTTCCGACATGACGATCGCGACGGCCGTGAAGAGGATCGTGAGCGACACCTCGGACTGCACCGGGAGCCAGGAGGTGATCCCGCGGCCCATCGACTCGGCCAGGCCCGTCGAGAAAGCCAGCTCGCCCATCGCCAGTCCGCCGCCAAACAGCAGGATGATCCCCCAGTCGATCCGGACGGCCTCTTCCCACTTCAGCGTGAACTGCCGCGCGCGCCACTGGACGGGCAGCACGAACATCAGCACGGCGCCGGTCATCGCCGCCACGGACTCGGGAATGGCGGCATTGTATGCACGCGCGAAGTCGCTCTGGCCCAGGCCGGCGACGGCGAGCACCCCGGGGAACAGCCAGAGCGCGACGGTCACCGAGAACGCCACGAGCACGTTCCGCTGGCCGACCGACAGCGGCCCGAGACGCCGCAACTCGTCATGGATGTGCCCCGAGCGTGACATGTCGAGCGTCAGGCCGCGGAGGGACCGGACGTAGAAATAGGCGACGAGAAAGCCGAACAACAGGAGGACGATCGGGACGCCGAGCGTCATCCACCCGAAGAAGCTGATATCGGTGCCGGTGATCCGGTTGAGCATGCCGATGCCGATCAGGTTCGGCGGCGTGCCGATCGGCGTTCCGATGCCGCCGATCGACGCGCCAAAGGCGCACATCAGCATCATGGCCAGCGAGAAATCGCGGCTGCCCTTCTCCGCCTCCCGCCCGTGCGTGAGGTGCGCCACGATGGACAGGCCGATCGGGAACATCATCGCCGTCGTCGCGGTGTTACTGATCCACATCGACAGCACGGCGCTCACGGCGCCGAACATGACCAGCACCCGCGTGGGGCTCGCGCCGACGAAGCGCGACGACAGGGCGGTGTACGCGATGCGCCGGTCCAGGCCGTGGACGAACATCGCCTCGGCGAGCATGAAACTGCCGATGAAGAGAAAGATGATGGGATCGGCGAACGGCGCGAAGGCGGCGCGGGCGGGCGCCACGCGCAGGACGATGGCGAGGACGGGACCGATCATCGCGGTCACCGCCAGCGGCAACGCCTCGGTGACCCACAGCGTGACCATCATCGCCAGGATCGCCGCGAGCTTGTGCGGGGCGTCGGCGAGCGGCAGCGGCGCCATCAGGAGCGCGAGCAGGAGCGCGGGGCCGAGGAACAGCCCCGCCGTGCGGCGCCGCCGGTTGAACAGTTCCTCGGCCGGCGAGTACACCTCGACCGAGCCGACGGCCTCATGGAATTTACGCATGCCCACGACGCCAATCGCACACGGCGATGATCTCGGCGAAACCGGTCAGATAGAGCCCGTCCTCGCGCCACTCGACACGCTGGCTGCCGCCTGGGGACACGACGGCCACGTCGCGCTGCGCGCCGCCGTACTGCATCGCCGCGACCGCGGCCGCGCACGCCCCGGTGCCCGACGCTTCGGTCGGGCCGACGCCGCGTTCCCAGATCAGAATCCGCACGCGGTCGGGGGTCTCCACGCTGGCCAGCTCCACGTTGGTGCCTGCCGGAAAGTGCGGGTGGACGGCGAGTTTCGCCGCGAGACCGTGGAGCCGCGCCTCGGTGACCTCTCCGAGGACGACGCACTGGGGATTGCCGACGCGCAGCGTGACGGCGTCCACCGGCACTCCCTCCACGTCGAGGGAGGCCCTCGTCACGTCCTCCGGCGGTCCCATGGCGGCCCGGAACGTCGTCCGTTCGCCGTCACGCGCGAGCAGCTCGAGCCGTTTGGCCCCTGCGTCGGTGTCGATGGTGATCGCTGTTCCGGGGCCCGCCTCCCCCGCCAGCCAGGCCGCGAGGCACCGGATGCCGTTGCCGGAGATCTCGGAATAGCTGCCGTCGGCGTTGAGCAGCGCCATCGACGCCGAGAGGGGTCCTGACCGATTGAAGACGATGAGGCCGTCCGCACCGATGCCGCGATGCCGATCGCACGCGGCCCGCGCCAGCGCCGCGCGGTCGGCGCCCGCCGGAACGCCGGCCGCCGCCTCGTCGAGCAGCAGGAAGTCGTTGCCGAAGGCGTGCGCCTTGACGAGCTCCACGGCTACGGAATCGTGAAGCCGCGGAAGACCCAGGTGAATCCCGCGGTGAACCCGATACTGGGGTCCCGCGCGGTCATGCCGAGAATCAGCCCGCCGTCCACGCGCACCGTGCCTCGCGTGAAGCGGCCGCCGACGCGGAACGCGCCGCGGGTCTCCGTGCCGATGATCTTTTCGTCGTCGGCGAGGGTGTCGAGCCGTCCGTTGACTTCGCCGACGACCTCGACCCCCTGCGCGATGGCGCGCGCCAGCGAGAGGCCATAGGTAATGACGTCGTTCTGCTGGTCGCCGCGGACCGGGTCACCCAGGATCCCGAGGCCGACGTTGCCAACCACGCGGATGGACTGGACGGTCTTGCCGATCAGCAGCGACGCGTAGAAATCGGTGGTGTCGAGCCCGAGTCCGCTTTCGTTCGAGGCGTTCGGCAGTTTGGTGGCGAAGCGCAGACCGACGGCCGGACGGCCGGCCCCTTCGGGCACCAGCCGGATCTTGGTGCCGATCACGAGGTCGTCGACGGACGTGGTGCGGTCCCCGGTGAAGTTGAGCATGCCGGCCAGGGGGGCCGACGGGTCGCGGTCGGTGACGGTCAATCGGTTGTAGAAGCCGCCGTCGATCTGGATTTCCGCGATCGACGACACGCCGAAGCTGAGACCGAGCGTCGGGAGTCGGAGGAGGTCGCCGGTCAGCCCGGACACGGGATAGAACATTTCGCGCTGCTGGTCGAAGCCCGCTTCGAGGAGGACGAGGCCGGCGCCGATGGTCTCGGGGTCTTCGGTGAGCAGCGGCCGCTGCTGCGCGTCCGCGCGCCCGGCCGCGAACAGGCCGAGCACGACTGCAGAGAGCACGATTCGTCGCATGGGTGATTCTTGCACAGAAGCCCCGCGCATTCAGGGTGCCATCCGCCTTCACGGGTTTCACCGCAGAGGCCGCTGAGAACGCTGAGCCCTTTTTTTGCGAAATGCTCTGCGAGCTCTGCGTGCTCGGCGGTGAGCCGTGGAGGTGGCGGGCCGGTGCCGATCAACGTCCTCGACGGAAGGCCAGCGGCACGGCTCCCCCTGCGAGCGCGGCCTCGCGCAGCTCGGGCAGCGGGTGGATCCGCCTGTCGAGCAGGTGCCGGCCGGCGACGTTGGTGAGCGCGCGCAGCATGGAGTTCTTCACGTCGGGATGCTCCACCTCGAGCTCCGCGATCAGGCGCTTGATCCGCTGCCGCTGCAGGCTGAGGTCGCCGCACACCGGGCAGCAGCAGCCGATGATCGGCAGCGCCGACGCCTTCGCATAGCTCCGCGCGTCGGCCTCGCTGGTGTAGACCAGCGGACGGATCACGACGTGCCTGCCGTCGTCCGACACCAGCCGCGCCGGCATCGCCTTGAGCGCCCCCTGGAAGAACAGATTCAGCAGCAGCGTCTCGACGAAATCGTCCATGTGATGGCCGAGGGCGATCTTCGTGGCGCCGACCTCGTCGGCGATCCGGTAGAGCACGCCGCGGCGGAAGCGCGCGCACAGCGAGCACGGGGTCTCGCTCGCCTCGAGGATGTCTTCGATCGTCTCGCCGATCCCCGTGTGCTGGATGCGGTACTCCCAGCCGCGGGCCTCGCAGGTCCTCGAGATGAGATCGTGCCGGTAGCCTCGATACCCGGAATCCACGCAGACCGCGATCAGCGAGAAGTCGATGGGCGCCTTCTTCCGGAGCACGTCGAGCACCTGGAGCAGCGCCCAGCTGTCCTTCCCGCCCGAAAGGCCCACCAGGATACGGTCGCCGTCTTCGATGAGGTTGTACTCGGTGATCGCTCTCGTGACTTTCTTCGCGATCCGCGCCTCGAGGGGTGTGGCGTACGACATGGATACTCAGTCTACGCGGTCAGCCGCCGGACGGCATCGGGCCAGTTGAGTTGCGCGCCGGCGTCGAAAGCCGCGGCACCCATCCGCTCGGCCAATCCCCTGTCGTCGGTCAGCTGTCGCAGTGCGCCTGCCAGCGCCACCGGCGTCGGGTCGCAGACGAACCCGTGCACGCCGTCGGTCACGAGCTCCGCGGGTCCCCCGCTGTCGCGGCAGGTCACGACCGCCTTGCGCGAGGCAAACGCCTCGACGGTGACGAACCCGTAGTCCTCCTGCACCGGCGGGAAGCACACCGCCCGGCAGCGTGCGAGGTGCTCGAGCACCGTGTCGTCATCGACCCGCCCGATCAACTGGACGCGCGAGCCGAGGCCGCGCGCAGCGATCAGCGCGTCCAGCCTGGCGCGCTCCTCACCCTCGCCGGCGATCACCGCGCGAATCCCCGCGCCTTCCGGAGTGGCCAGCGCTTCGATCAGCAGGTCCGCCCGCTTGAGCCGCGTCAGTCGCGACACCATGAAGATGTAGTCCCCGTACTCGTCGCACCGGTAGGCACGCTGCGGCGCGGGCGGGTACAAGACCTGCGACTTCACCTCTGGCCATATCGCCAGGCGTTGCTGGATCGTCTGGGATTGCACGAACAGGGACGTGACGTTCCGTCCGAGCAGATACCGGTCGGCCGCATGCATGCCTGCGCGCCGGACGCGCTCCTTGAGGCGCCCTCGCCGCGACAACGTCGTGCGGAAGGGCTCCCAGAGGTCGTAGTACTCCCGCATGGTGTGATTGAGCCAGCAGACGTGTCGCGGATGGCGCACGGCGTAGCTTGGAAAGCGCAGGCTGATCACCTGATCGATCGGGTGCCCATCGCTCGTCGTGACATCGGTCAGCCACGTGGCGAGGTAGGCGGAGGCCTGCCGGCCGAAGCGGTTCTGCGGCGTCACGATGAGGTCGGCGTGGTGGCCGGCCTCCCGCAGCGCGTCCACGAGCGATCGCGCGATCACCATGTGACCGCCTTCGACCATCGGCGGACTCGACGTGACGACGGCGATTCTCATGGCGCGGCGGTGGGCCAGGCGACGATCTCGTAGAGATGGACGGTGCCGAAGGTGTATCGCGGCTTGAGGTACGCCGAATGCTCCGCGATGCGCTTCAGCAGGCGCTGGCGGCGCGCCCCGTCGTAGAGGCCCAGGTGAAAGACGACGTAGCGCGTGCCGCGCTCGCGCAGCCAGGCGAAGCCCTCGACGTTCGGAAACGACTCGAGGAGGGGTCCGCCGACGAAGAAATCCGGGGGTATGAAATCGCTGTAGCCGTTGACGAGCGGCTTCCAATGCCAGGTCGAGGCGAGCATGTACTGCGTCTGCCGATAGCGGTCCTCCCCCCGGTAGTAGAACGGGAACTCCACGACCGGGCCCGGCTCGGCGGCCGCCAGCATCTTGTAGGCGCGCGGCACCTCTCGTGCGGGCACATAAGGGATCGTGGTCGAGAGCTCGACGACCACCAGGACTGCCAGAATGGCGGCCGCCCACCAGCGACGCGACGGAGGGAACCGCTGGAGGAGGACGCTGAGGGCCACCGCCGTGAACACCGACAACGCCAGCGTCACGGCCAGGCCAAAACGGGCGGGCGCGCGCAGCAGGGAGAACACCGGAACGGTGTAGTAGAGCACCGCATACAGCCCGGCCTGCGGCCCGAACGAGATCCAGAGCCCCAGGATGAACACGAGGAGATAGAACACGGCGCCGGCCCGGCCCAGGAGACCGCCGGCCTCGTCCGGCGGACGCCCCCGGAGCGCGACGAACATTCCGTACCCGCCCAGCATGAGGGCCAGGAACCCGGGAAACAGCACTTCCTTCCAGTGGTGCAGGTACGCCTGCATCCACTCGTGCGCCCAGGCCGACGAGGCGAAGTAGGCCCGCCAGTCCGCCGAGTAGCGGATCGAGTCCTGCAGCGTGCGGCCAAACCCCGTCTCCGCCTGGAGCGTCATGTAGGGCAGGAAGAACGGGAGCACGACACCCGCCGACACGGCCGCGGCCAGGGCCGAGAGGTACCACCAGCGCGGCACGCGCCAGAGTCCACGCTGGACGGCAAACACGAGCACGCCCAGCCCTACCATCAGCCCCACGAGCACACCGTAGTACGCGCAGAACAATGCCTGGACGGCGATCGACAGCCCGAGAATCGCCGCGCGCCTGGCCGAGGGCACGTCGGCAAAACGATGAAACGCGAGCAGCGTAAACGGTAACGGCGCCGTCATCATCAACTGGATGTGCGCCGTCCGCGCGAAGAGGAACGGGCAGAACGCAAACACGATCGCGGCCACCAGCGACGCTTCCCGGCTACCGGTCAATCGCCGCGCCAGCAGGTACATGCCGATCACGGAGAACGTCAGGCCGATGAGAACGGCCGAGTTGTGCGCCGCGTACGGATTGCCCGTCAGGGCATACGCGGGCACGGCCAGGATGCCCGCGCCGAGGTTCGCCTCCGAGTACGCCAGCGTGTTGCGATGCGGATGGAAGATGTTCGCATCGTACACGTTGATGCCGGAGGTCAGCGCGTGCGCCACCCACGCGACATTCCACACACTGAACTGTCCGTCGCCCAGCCGAAGACGGCCCATGCCGCTCGGATTGGTCGCGAGCGGCCAGGTGAAGTACACCGTCAGCGCCATGGCGGCCAGGGTGATGGCGAGCCCCTCGCGGCGTGTCACGGGGCCCGCGGAACCGTTCATTTGCGGCAGAACGCCAGCAGGTGCCAGCCGTACCGCTTCACGAGCGACCGCGGCAGCGCGTTGAACGTTCCAACGAAGAATGTATTGAACAACAATCCCTTCCAGCCCTTGTGCAGCCGCGACTTCACCGGGAACCGCTCCTCGACGATGCGGACCTGGCTGAAGCCGCGCAAGAGTTTCCGGAACTCGCCGATGCTGTACTTCCGCAGCACGGGCGCGTCGTCATGCTCGAGCGGCACCTTCATCAGCTTCGACAGCGCATTCAACCACGAGACGCGGTTGTACACCTGGAAGATCGCCTCCCCGCCCGGCTTCAGGACGCGGCGGCACTCGTCGATCAGCCGCGCGCCGTCGGGGGTGTACTGCACGACGCCGTGGGCATAGACGAGGTCGAACGTGTTGTCGGCGAAGGGCAGGTGCTCGCCGTCCGCCTCATGGAAGTCCGCCCGCAGGCCCTGCTGCTCGAAGTTCTTCCTCGCCAGCGCGATCGCGGACGCCGACAGATCCACGCCGGTGACGATGGCGCCGCCGCGCGCGAAGCGCGCGAGATCGGTCCCGGCGCCGCAGCCGACCTCGAGGACCTGTTTGCCGCGCCAGGCCTCGAAGTTCACGAGCCGCACGAGGTGGTGGAGCTTCTCGAAGTGATACTGGTCCAGATCGCTGAAAAACCCGGGCGTGCCAACGGGATGCGTGGTGATCTCGAGGTCGTGAATGTGCCGGTTCCAGTAGTCGCGGACGTCGGCCGTATGCGGAGCTGCGGGGGGTGTCACGAGTGATTACTATAAAGTAAAAGCTCAGCCATGCAGCCACGCGACGTCACACGGCTCACCGCCGAACCATTCGATGTTCTCGTCGTCGGCGGCGGCATCCACGGGCTGGCGACGGCGTACGAGGCCGCGAGCCGCGGGCTGCGGACGGCGCTGATCGAGGCCGCCGACTTCGGCAGCGGGATCTCCTTCAATCACCAGAAAACGGCGCACGGCGGGCTGCGCTCGCTGCAATCGCTGCGGCTCGACCGCGCGCGCGAGGCCATCCGCGAACGCCGCGCGCTCGCTCGAATCGCCCCCTGGTTCCTTCATCCCCTGCCCTTCATCGTCGGCACGTACCGATCCGTCGCCAAAGGGCGGCTCGCGCTGCGCGCCGGCTTCCGCCTGGACGCCTGGCTCGGGCGCCATCGAAACGACGGCGTCGAGCGCGAGCTGCACCTGCCGGTGGCGAAACTGCTCTCGCGCGGGATGACGCTGAAGCTGTTTCCCGGCATCCACGCGCAGCACCTCACCGGCGGCGCGCAGTGGTACGACTACCAGATGGTGGAGAACGACCGGCTGACGCTGGCGTTCGCGGTCGCGGCCGACAGGTGCGGCGCGGTGCTGCTGAATTACGTGGAAGCGGTCGGTGCGGTGAGGGACGGCGGGCGGATCGCGGGGATGACGGCGCGCGATCGCGAAACGGGTCGGGAATTGACCATCCGTGCGGCGATGACGATCAACGCCGCGGGGGCGCGCGCGGGTGAGGTCCGAGGGATGTTCGGCGTCAACCGTCCGCTGCCGCTGCTCGCGGCCATGAACCTCGTGACCGCCGGACCGGTCAAGGAGGTGGCGCTGGCGGCGCCGACGGCTGCCGGACGGATGCTCACGCTCGTGCCGTGGCGCGGGCACGCGATTGTCGGCACGAGTCAGTCAACCCGGCTGGTCACGCCGGACGAGCGCGAGGCGGCCGGCGCTGACATCGTCGGGTTCATCCGCGAAGCCAACGAGGCGTTTCCCGCGCTGAGGCTGACGCGCGAGCGGATCACCCTCGTGCACCGCGGACTGGTGCCCGCGACGGTCACACCGGGCAAGCCTCCCGAGCTCCTCGCCACTCCTGCCATCCAAGACCATGGACCGGAGGGGGCGCCAGGGGCGATGACGGTGGTCGGCGTGAAGTACACCACCGCACGCGCCGTGGCGGAACGCGCCGTCGATCGCGCGGCGCGGGCGCTCCGGCGCCGGCTGCGCCGGTCGGCAACCGCCACGACCGTGCTGCCGGGCGCCGGGCTGGCCGATCACGAAGGGCTCGCCATCGAGACCGCGCGGCGCAGCGGCATGGATCTGCCGTCCACCGTGCTCCGGCGGCTCAGCGGTCTCTACGCCGAGCGCTCCGCCGAGATCATCGGGCTGATGGTCGAGCGTCCGGAACTGCGTGGGGTGGTCGACGAAGGCGCGGGCGCCACGGCGGCGGAAATCGTCCACGTGATCCGCCACGAGATGGCGATCCATCTCACCGACATCGTGGTCCGCCGCATGGGCCTCGGCGCCGCGGGTCATCCTGGATCCGGGGTCCTTGCCGAGTGCGCGCGGATCGCCGCCACCGAATTGGGCTGGAACGAGGGAAAGACGGCTGAGGAAACGGCGGCTGTCGAGAAGATCTACCGAGTCCCTTGATCTATTCGACGAGCATCGGCCGCACGCGGACGCCCAGGAAGCGGGTGTCTGTGCCCCCCTCGCGGAACAGCGGCACGAACCCCTCGCTGCTCGACACGGAGGCGTTCCAGACGAAGCGCGGCAGGCCGTCGTCGAGCTTCATGTAGGGAAAGCCCTCGCCCATCGCAAACGCGATCTGGCGCGTCTCGCCGGCCGACAGTTCGACGTCCTGTGAGCGGCCTTCGAGACTGACACGGACCTTCGTCGGCACGGGCCCGGCCGTCAGGGTGTACATCAGCCGTCTCATCGGACGGTCGGTCTTGATGAGGAACTCGGCGCGCGATTCCCCTTTGGTCCAGAAGGTCTTGTCGGCCTCGGTAAAAGCGTTCCTGTCCAGGAAATAAATCTGGAAGCCCGGGTCCTGGGTGCCTTCCTGACGGTCGGGGTCGTCGCCGAACCACACGCGCACGCGCGATGGATCGGTGTTGATCGGCAGGTCGTTGACGTTCGAGAGTTCCACGGGCAGCATCCGGAGCGGTCCGGCATCGGCGTAGCTGCCCGGATGAAACGACGTCGTGAACGGGTTCAACACCAGCTTCGCCATGAAGATGCCGCCGACGATCCAGGGCACGATGGCGACCGCCATGGAGGTCACCGGCGGGAGCAGGAACAGGAAGATCCCGTACACACCCATGAAGTAGCGGTTGCCGACCGAGCCGCCGCCGCCGAACCAGGTGTAGGGCAGCGTGATCACGAACAGCAGGATCTGGGCGATGGCACCGAGCAGTACGAGCCACTGCCAGACGGGCCGGTGCTTCGCACCCGCCAGGAACAGGATCAACGCCAGCACCGCCGGAAAGAAATAGGCGATGAGCCCCGAGTAGCGCCCCACGAAGTACCACTTCAGGTTGTTGCCGAAGTTCGTCCAGAACACGGATTTCTGGAGGATGACATCCGTCTGTGCTTCGTCACGCCCCATCGCTCCGCCGACGTCGAAGGTGGATTGCGGCGTCTGGAACGGGAACTCCCAGGCGTAGGTGCGGCGCTCGCCCCCCTGATAGTTCCACTCGCCCGAGATGACGGTGTTCACGGCGAACAGTCCGCCGGCCATGGCTACGAACAGGGCGCTTGCCGTCACCAGACGCACCGGACGGCGCTTCCAGAGGAACCAGAGCGCCAGCGGCACGAACAGCAGCGCGTTGGACGGCTTGGAGAAGGTGGCAATCCCCAGCAGCACTGCCGCCGCGAGATCGCCGGCGGCGCCGGCCGTCCACTGGAGTCCGCGCGGCATCCGCTCGCGCGGCGCGACTTCCTTGTAGAGCCAGCAGAAGTACGCGAAGAAGCCCAGCGCGAAGTTGAACAGCTCCGGCGTGATCCAGACGTAATAGACCGGGACGACCGTGGCCAGGACGAACGCGCCGGCGATCACCGCGGACGGCGCCGCCGGGGCGCGCGCATGCAGGAACAGGAACGCACACCAGGCCACACCCGCCAGCAGCAGGGCGTGGAAGAGCAGGAAGCCGTTCGTGCCGAACACCTTCACGAAGGGGGCGGCGAAGAGCGGGTAGATGAACGATTTGCCGTAATAGAAGCGCGTGGGATCCGGGTCGGGCTGCGTACGCGTCCAGACGAACGGCGGACGCAGCATGGTGCCCGCCTCGATCACGTCGCGCCCACGCTTGAGGAACAGTCCGGCGGGACCCGACGGGAATTCCTTCCACACGCGCTCGAGATCGTGGCGGTGATAGGTCAGGTCGCCGTCCTCGGCGAGGCTGTGGCCCATCATGTAATAGGTCGCCTCGTCACTCTGGATCCCGATCGCCGCGCGGGGGAAATCGACGCTGACCGCCAGTCCGCCGTAGACGCAGAGGAGGATCAGCGCGAGCAGCGCGCCGGGACGCAGGCTCGGCGCCGCCACGGGAGCGTCCGTGCGCTCCTCAACGGCCATCCGGCACCCGCGCCTCGAGAAACGACAGGTCCTCGTTCAGCACACCGCGACGACGGGTCGGTCGCGACACGCGATGCAGGATGTCGTACAG
>JBBECO010000262.1:8507-13524 GCA_040881785.1 Vicinamibacterales bacterium | reverse complement strand
GTCAGGGGCGTGCCTTCCCACAGCGAGGGGAACACGCTCAGGTCGAACGCCGACACCACGGCGGCGACATCCTTGGCGAAGCCGTGGAACACGAAACGATCGCCGAGACCGAGCGCCCGCGCCTGCGCCTGCAGGTCCGGGAGGAGCGGGCCCTCACCCACGAGAAAGAACTTCGCGTGCGGCCGTTCCTTCAGCACCAGCGCGGCGGCGTCGACCAGGAACGAATTCCCCTTCGAGTCGTGCAGGCGCGTCACCGTGCCGATGGCGGCTTCGCCGTCGCCGATGCCGAGCTCGCGGCGGGCGGCCCCGATTTCCTCGGCCGTCCGCGGACGGCTGAATTCGTCGAGCGGCACGCCCAGGTACACCGTCTTCACGCGCTCGGGCGGCACCTGCCGCGCCCGGATCACGAACTCGGCGGTGCTCTTCGACACCGCGAGCGCCAGGTCGGTCGCCGGCGCCAGCGCCCTGTCGGCGATCTTCTGGAACCACGGCGTGTCAGTGAGGTTGGCGTGCTCGTGCAGGATCGTCGGCAGCCCCCGCATCACCCCCGCGGCCCGGCCGAACGTCGTCGCGCCGTACCCGTGCAGGTGCAGGATGTCGATCTGCTTCCGGTCGATGACCTTGAGCATCGCGGGCAGCGTGGCCGGATCGAACTTCGAACGATGGAGGTACGTGATGTCCACGCCGAAGGACTCGAGCGTTTCCTCCGACAGGTCTTTCTTCCGGAGGCTGACGAGCGACACGTTGTAGCGCGCCTTGTCGAAGCGCGGGATCATCCAGGCGAACAGGCGCTTCACGCCGTGCATCCGCGAGCCTTCCCAGCCGAGATGGTCGCAGACCTGAAGGACGTTCAGCCTGCGCGACGCCGACGCGTCGGTCACGACTGCGCCGCCCCCTGCCGCTGCCCGACGATGCGCGCCGGAATGCCCACCGCGATCGCGCCGTCCGGGACCGCATGCCGCACGACCGCGCCGGCGCCGACCACCGAGCGATTGCCAAGCGTCACGCCGTCCAGGATCTTGGCACCGGCGCCGAGCCATGCCCCCTCGCCGACATCGATACCCGCCGAGGTGCGCGTCTGGTCGAGGACCGGCACGTCCGGGTCGCTGAAGTCGTGGTCGCCGCCGATCAGGTAGCAGTAGGCGGCGAGCATCGTGCCGGCGCCGACCCGCACGCGACTCGCGGAGAACAGCTCGCAGTTGAAGCCGATGTTCGCGCCGGCGTCGACCTCGATGTCGCCGTTCTTGCACGAGAGGATGGTGTTCCGCCCGATGAACACCCCGCTGCCGATCGTGATGCCCCGGTTGGTCTCCCCCTTCGCGTCCAGGAGGCAGTTGTCGTCGATGACGACGTTGTCGCCGATGCGAATTTTGCCCGGATGACGCAGCACCACGTTCTGCCCGAAGACGACGTTGCGGCCGCAGGCACCGAGCAGCGAGGGATAGAGGGCTTTCCGCAGCGCAAAGCCCAGCGCGCCGGGCACGTGCTGCGAGAGCAGCGTCACGAGCTCGTGATGGATGAGCGGCCCCCACCCGGGTCGGCCGACCACCAGCGCGGCGTACTTCTGCCTCGCGGATTGTCGCGTGTCGAACAACTGGTCCTGCGCGCGGGGAATCTCGTTCATCGGATGACCCCTATGATACCGCCCGCGCGATGTTGGAACGAGCATCGCGCGATGGAAGATGGTAGATGGGAAATGGGAAAGCGCCGGGCCGCCAGTGCCAACGGCCCGTTAGAGCCACCCTTCACGGCGGTACCACTCCAGCGTCCGGCGAATACCCTCGCGCAGTGTCACCTGGGGAGCGTAGCCGAGCTCCGTGCGTGCGCGGCTGATGTCGAACGCGCGGCTCTTCGTGAAGAAGTCCACCCGCCGGCGATAGATCGGTGGTTCGATGCCGAGCGGCGCGCAGAGCGCTTCGCACGCAGCGCCCGCGATCCAGAACGGCCACACCGGCAGGCGCAGGCGCGGACGCGGCACGCGTGCTTCCTCGGCGATCAATCCGATGAGCTCGTCGAGCGTCGTGACGTCCCCGCCCGCGAGGATGTAGGTGCCGCCCGCCGCGGCCGGTACTTCGCCGCACAGCCGGAAACCCTCGACGAGATCGTCGATGTAGGTGAGGTGATAGAAGATCCGGCCGCTCCCGAGGACGACGAACCGGCGGCGCGCCACGCCGCGGAACAGCTTCAGCAGCCGGCGGTCGCCGGGACCGTAGATCCCGGTCGGTCGCGCCACGACGACCTCGATGCCCGCCGAACGGCCCGCCTCGCGGACCGCCACTTCCCCTTCCAGCTTCGTGACCTGGTAGATGTCCCCGGGCTTCAGGGGCGCATCTTCATTCGCCGGCGGGTGCTCGACGTCCCCGTGGACGCCGACGGTGCTGCAGTGGACGACGCGGCGGGCGCCGGCGGCCGACGCGGCAAGGACGACCGCGCGGGAGGCGTCCGCGTTGACCGCCCGGTACTCCTCGTCACGCAGACCCGCCTGCCGGTAGATCGCGGCGATGTGATAGACCACCTCGACCCCGGCGCAGGCCCGTTCGAGCGCCGCCCCGTCCCGGAGATCTCCCTCGACGAGCTCGACCCCTGCGGCGGTGAGTGCCTCGCGCGCCTCACGCGCCGCCCCTGCCCGGACGAGCGCCCGCACCTCGTGTCCGCGGGATGCCAGATAACGCGCGAGGTGTCCACCGGTGAAGCCGGTGGCGCCAGTAACTAGGATCCGCACCGTTCCCCAACCAGCGTGACGGGCGAGCCGAACAATCCGTTGAGACCCGTCCGCGTCATCGCCCCTTCGATCCGCCGGGTCGCCGACTCGGAGTTGATCCGCTTGTGGAGTGCGATCGGCAGCACGAACTGCCGGTGCCGGTCGAGGATCCGGAACCCGTGGGCCTGGAGTGCGGCGCGAACCGAACCGTCGGTGAAGACGCGATACGCTTCGACGCGGGCGCCGGCCGCGTGCGCCACGCGCCGCGCGAGCGACTGCAGCAGCGCCGCGCTGGCAAACGCCGGGTAGTCGAAGACGACACGCGTGCGCGCCACCCGGCACAACTCGCCGAGCGACCGCCGCCAGTCGGGCGTGTGCATCAGGACGCGCAGGCAGATCACCGCGTCGAACGAGCCGTCCCCGAACGTCAGGCGGTGCGCATCGTCCTGCGCGAAGGTGACGGCCACCTTCGCCGCGTCAGCCGTCCGCCGCGCGACCGCCAGCATCTCGGCGGACGCATCCACGCCCGTCACCACGGCACCGCGCCGGGCCAGCGCGATCGCCGCGCGACCCGTGCCGGTCCCGACGTCCAGCACCGTCCGGCCGGCGACCGGCGAGAGAAAACGGGCGATCACCTGTTCCTGCGATGTCGCGATCAGCCGGCCGATGGGCCCGCTGAAGCGCATCCCCTCGAACGCCTCGGCCATCGCCGGGTCCGCGTACATCGCATAGCTGTAGTGGTCGGGCGTGGGATCGCTCACGCGGTCCCTCCAGCCACCTGTGCGGCGGGATCCATCACATACGCGCAGGCCTGCCGCGTCCGCGCCAGGTAGGCCTCGTAGCTGTACTTCGTTTCGGCGAGCTGCCGCGCACGCTCGCCGACCTCCCGCGCCCGGGCCGGGTCCTCGATGCCGGAGAGGATCCCTTCGGCGAAGCCGGCCGCGTCAGGCCGGGTCAGGATCGCCACGTTGTCATCGAGCACCTGCGTGTGCGTGAGCAGCCGCGTGGCGACAATGGCACGGCCGGACCGAAGGTATTGATAGATCTTCAGCGGCGTGTTGGTGCCGGTGCTTCGCGGCGAGACGAGGAGATCGGCGGCATCGAGAAAGCGCGGGATCTCCTCGGCGGGGCGCTGCCCGGCAAAGATCACCGCGCCGGCGACGCCCGCCCGCGCGGCATCGGCCTGCGCCGATTTGATCTGATCGGGCCGCCCGCCGGCCAGTACGAAGCGCGTATCCGGACGCCGCGCGAGCACGTGGCGCGCGGCCTCGAACAGCAGGTCCAGCCCCTGGTAGTTTTCGAACGTGCCCGTGTAGAGCACCATGGGCGCGCGTTCGCCGACACCCAGCTCGCGCCGCACGTCGGCGCCCGAGCCGGCCACCGGCGTGTCGCCGGAACCCGGCGCGTTCTCGATCAGCACGGTCGGCACCCCCGGCTCGATCGCTCGCACGGTGTCCTCGAGATGCTGGCAGATGACGATCACGGCGCGGGATCGGCGGATGACGAAGCGCTCCATCCACGAAAACGCGCCGTGCAGCAGCCGCGAGCGGCTGAACGCGAAATTCGTCAACTGCTGCGGCAGGCTGGAGTGCATGTCGTAGAGATGCGGCACCCGCAGCAGGGCGGCCAGCACGACCCCGATGAAACTTCCCTCTTCGTGCGAGTGGACGACGTCGTACCGTTCGGTGAGCACGCGTCGGACCGCGGTCAGCGTGATGGCGAGGTCGAGCGGGATCTTGGCGAGCGAGGGACCGATCCGCACGTCATGGATGAAGGGGGGGCGGAGGCAGCGAAACACCCGCAGCCCGGGCATGGTCACATCCCGCCCGAAGGGATAGGTGACGAGGTCCACGGTGTGCCCGAGCTCGAGCAAGGCGCGGATGCGGTGGTACTCGCTGAAAGGTGTGCCCCGGGGCTCGAAAAACGGCTCCGGCGCGATCATGAGAATTTTCACGCTAATCGGTGGATCTGTTGACGTGCAAGGAGTTCGGTGGCTAGAATGAGTGTTCCCTCACGTGGCTTTTGCTCCTATCATACTGCCCTTCGGGCGCCGGGGTCTGTGCGCAGCGATCGCGCTGCCGGCACTCGTGTGGGCGGGCTGCGGCAAGACACCGACCAGCCCCCCGCCGCCCCCGCCAACCGTCGTCCTGGCCTGTCCGGCCCCTGTCCAAACGGGGTCGCCGGGCGGCGCGCCGGTGGCGGTGACGTACGCGCCTCCGGTGGCATCCGGGGGCATGGCCCCGATCGCGACGACTTGCACGCCGCCGAGTGGCGGCCTCTTTACGGCCGGCACCACGCCGGTGACCTGCACCGCCA
>JBBECO010000262.1:0-8407 GCA_040881785.1 Vicinamibacterales bacterium | reverse complement strand
CCGCCGAGTGGCGGCCTCTTTACGGCCGGCACCACGCCGGTGACCTGCACCGCCACGGATGCCGCCGGCAGATCGGCCACGTGCGGATTCGGGGTGACGGTCACGGCGAGACCGCTGCTGTCGCAGACCCGCTTCCTGGCGTTCGGCGACAGTCTGACCGAAGGCAAGCTGTCGCTCACGCCAGCGCTTCTCATCGATGCGCCGGCCCACGCCTACACGACGAAGCTCGCGTCCGCGCTGCGTGACGCGTATCCGGACCAGCCCCAGATCACGGTGATCAACGAGGGGTTGGCCGGAGAGCGCGCGTCGGACAGCCTCAACCGGTTGAACGGGGCGCTGTCGACGCACCGGCCGGAAGCCGTCCTGTTGATGCACGGCGTCAACGACCTCAACGCGATCGAAACGGGCATCACGCAAAAGACCGTCGACGCGGTGGAGGAGCTGATCAAAGCGGCCAGGAGTCGAGGCCTGACGGTCTTCGTCGCCACGCTGCCCCCGCTCAGCCCTCCCAAAGCCTCGTGTCCCGAGTGTGTGGAACCCTTCAACGAACGGCTCAGGGGCGTGGCGGCGGCGAAGGGGGCGGTGCTCGTCGAGGTGTACGCCGCCTGGGGCAACCGGCCGGGTCTGATGGGCGCCGACGGCATTCATCCGACCGAGGCCGGGTACGAAGTCATCGCCGGCGCTTTTTTCGAGGCCATCCGCAAGGCGCTCGAGTCGCCGCTTCCATGAGCCGCACGCCCGGCTCGCATCCCGCACTGCGCAAATTCGGCCCGCCGCTCCTCAAGGCTGCCGTCAGTGCGGTGCTGATCGGCGTGCTGCTCTCGCGGATCGACGGGGCGCATCTGTGGGCGACGGCACGCACCGCCGCCCCCGCGTGGCTGGCGGCCGCGCTGGGCCTCTACCTGCTCATGATCCTCGCGAGCGCGTGGCGCTGGGGCCTGCTGCTCGAGGCTCAGGGACTCGTGTTCCGGTTCCGGACCTTGACGTCCTCGTTTCTGGTTGCGACCTTTTTCAACAACTTCCTGCCGAGCAACATCGGAGGCGATGTCGTCAGGATCACCGACACGGCGCCGGCCGCCGGCTCCAAAACACTGGCCACGACCGTCGTGCTGATCGATCGCGCCATTGGTCTGCTGGGGCTGGGTCTGCTGGCGGCCGTCGGCGCGAGTGCGGTGCCCCGGCTGATCAACGACGGCGGCGTCATCGGCCCCAGCCTGCTGTGGGCGGGCTTCCTGATCGCCGTGGTTCTCGCGGCCGGCGCCGTCGTGATGCCGCAGGCGCTACCCCGCGTGCTGCGACCTGTGCGGAGGCTGCATCCCGAATGGGTGGATGAGCGGCTCGCACGGCTGTCGGGCGCCCTCGCGCGCTTCCGCGAGGCGCCGGCGGCCCTGGTCGGCTGCTTTGCCGGGGCCGTCGCCGTGCAGGCCGTGCTGGTCGCGTTTTACCTGGCGATTGCCCGGAGCATGGCGATTCCGATCGGCTTCTCCGAGCTGGCCGTGATCGTGCCGATCTCGTTCCTGGTCCAGATGCTTCCGGTCTCGGTCAATGGCTTTGGCGTCCGTGAAGCGACGTTCGGCCTCTATTTTTCCCGCCTGGGCCTCCCGTTGGAATCCGCCCTGCTGGTCTCGTTCCTCGGTGCCGCGCTCATCATGCTGTTCTCCGTCTCCGGCGGCGTGGCCTACCTGCTGCGCCGGCGGGTCCCGGCGCCGGCGGCGGCCTGAAAGGCCCAGCTTGACGGGCGGAAGGGTCGGCCGTATCCTGTTGGCTCCCCAGCATTTCCCCCGGCAGGTCCGCTCCTAAAGTCAGGGCACGCGTGCACCGATAGTGCTGATTGCACCCGGTGCCTGCCGGTGCCCAACCTGTGCGACTGCCGTTTTTGCGAGTGTTCGAGGCCAGACCATGACGTGCCGACCCATGTCAGCCGCAGCGATCGCCGCGGCTCTGTTGATGCCGCTTGTCGCGTGCGAAGCCCAGAAAAGCGAGAACCCCCTCAGCCCCACGGTCGCCGGCCCTATCGCCGGTGTCGAAATCACCGCGCCCCGGCAGCTTCAGCCGGCCCAGGGCACGAAGCTGAAGGAGTCGCAGCAGCCGCTGACGCTCGTCGTGGAGAATTCCTCGACCAACGGCGTGCGGCCGATCGCCTACAGCTTCGAAGTCGCGACCGACAACACCTTCGAGACGAAGATGTACGCCCGCAGCGGCGTCACGCCTGGCGCCGACGGCCGTACGACCGTTACGGTTGACCGCCTCGAGAGCGGCCGCAGTTACTTCTGGCGGACCCGCGCGGAAGATGGCGCCAACAGCAGCCCCTACTCCACGTCCAGCTTTGAGATTCTTCCCAAGCCGCTGCTCGATCCTCCGGGGCAGCACTCGCCGGTGAACAACGACCAGACCTCCTCGCGCCGGCCTGAGCTCGTCGTCGGCGTCGCGAACCGCAATGCCGCGATCGGCAACGTGTATTACGAATTCCAGATCGCCGTGGCCCCGTCCTTCGGCGGGATGGTGGCGGCCGGTACCCGGTCGGAGGCCGGTGCGACGACGAGCTTCATGCCCGACGGCGATCTGCCGGGCAGCGCGACCTATTACTGGCGCGTGCGCGCCAGCGACGACGAGTTCACGAGCAACTGGTCCCCGGTCCAGTCGTTCCGCACGCCGGCCGCTCCCGGACCCGGTCCAGGGCCGGGCCCGAGCCCCGGACCGTCGAATCCCGGAGGACCGTGCGACTTCGGCAGCGGCGAGGCGATCGTCAGTTGCGAACGCGCCAAATACGGCTTCATGGACCGCGGCCAGATCGTGGAGTTCCTCCGGAACGTCGCCCGGTCGCTCAACCGCAACAACATCAGCGGGGGGCCGTTCGGGATTCTGCGGAAGGAAGGCGGCAACCAGTGCGGCGGTTACTCGTGCGACATCATCTGTGCGGGACAGGGGAACTCCCAGCGGCAGTACGATGTGCTGCAGGACGTCGATAGCGCACAGGGACCGTCGTGGGGCCCACCGCACACGATTGCGAACGGCATTCGCATCGACGTGTGCGAAATCCAGTAGCGAGGACGTTCTGGACTGCACCATCCTCGCGTGCTACTCTGTCTGCCCGGCGGCGGTTCTGCGACTGCCGCCGGGACATCGTCATCAATTTGTCAGCCGCTTACCTCACAAACAGATTGCGACCGGCGCTACACCCATCGCTTCGCCCCGCGCGGATGGTGGCGGCTTCGGTGCGCCCGACAGCAGTGAAAGGTCAATGATGCGTTCGTTTATCGGCGCCCTCGCGGCGATCACGCTTTGTGCCGCGCCGGCGGCCGCCCAGCCACACCGGGTGTTCGTCAACGTCAACTACGGGGGCTTGACCCAGACACAGGACCTGAAGCAAACGGCCGAGTTCGATATTTATGGTGAGACCGCGAGCTGGGAGGCCGACCACACGATCGAGGGGGGGCCCTTCTTCGACATTGGCGGCGGCTTCAGGCTCATGCGCAACCTCTTCGTCGGTGCGTCCTTTACGCAGGGCACGAAGCAGACCCGCGACGTCACCGTGAACGCGACCGTGCCGAGCCCGGTCTTCACCGACACCTTCAGGAGCGCCAGCGCCACGGCGACCGGCCTCGAGCACACGGAAAAGGCGGTCCACCTGCAGGCGCTGCTGCAGGTCCCCGTGACGGTCGAGTTCGGCGTGACGCTGTTCGGCGGGCCGACGTTCTTCACGGTCGACGACGAGCTCGTCAGCGGATTTTCGCGAGACGAAGCGGGCGGGGATTTCACCTCCGTCAGCCTCAGCGACATCCGGACGGAAGCGCAGAGCCACACCGCCACCGGATTCCACGTGGGATTCGACGCGCAGTACATGTTCATGAGGAACGCGGGCGTGGGTGGCATGGTCCGGTACAGCAAGGGCAGCGTGGATCTCACGGCCCCGGCCGATACCGGATCTCAGACATTCAAAATCGACACAGGCGGGCTGGAGATCGGGGCAGGTCTCCGGTTCAGGTTCTAACGGCTGCCATCAACGGGAACGATCAACCATGAAATATCACAAGCTTCTCGCTCTTGCCGCTGCGGCCTCCGCCGCTACCGCCCTGGCCTGCAACCAGGCTCCGACTCCGCCAACATCGCCCGCCGGAACGCAGCCCGGTGCCATCGCCGCCGGCCCGGACGGCGCGACATTGAAAGCCTCCGCGCCGGGGACCTTTTCGCCGGTCGGGGGCATCGAGATCACCGACCTCGATCCGGATCTCGTCGTCACCAACGCGACGCCGACCTACGTGCCGGACCTGCCGCTGTCATACGTGTTCGAGGTGTTCGGCGACAAGGGTGAGCTCGCCTACCAGTCGAACCCGATCCCGGCGGGCGCCAACGGGCGCACGACGCACGAGCTCACGAAGGACCTGCGGATGAACGAGGTCCATACCTGGCGGGCCTACGCGGTCTACCAGGGCCAGCGGGGCCCGATGTCAGGTGTCGCATCGTTCAAGACGTTCGACCGCTTCGGCGTCTCGTGTGCGCACCTCCCGACCGAGCTCGACATCGTCAACTGCCGCCGCGCGCAGTTCGGCTTCCTGAGCCATGACGATCGGCCCGAGTACGTCAAACGCATTGCGTACGATCTCAACAGGGGAGGCTTCGAACACCGCCCCTACGGCATTCTCGTGAAGGATACCGGCAACAACTGCAACGGCTACTCCTGCGACATCGTCTGCTCGGGCGAGGGCGGGGGCCAGAGGCAGTGGGACGTGCTGGAGGATGAGGACTTGAAACAGGCTCCCGTGTGGAACCGGGTCCCGGAGATCTCGGCCCGGCCCTGCGAGTTCATGGAGGGCGACCGGTAACGCACCCGACCTCCGGACAGAAGGCAAAGGGCGCAAACCCTTTGCCTTCTGTCTTTTAGGTTTGCCCGGTGCCCTCCCCGCCTGATACCATGGAGGCCGTTCCCTGAATGGCTACCGACACCTTCCGACTGCAGTACCTGGCCAAGGCCGCCGTGGGCGTTCCACGCGACCTGATCAATACCTTCGTCAATTCGAAGCTGCACGCCATCCGTCCGACCGTCCTCATCTACAACTGCACCTGGGTCTGCGACGCCCGCTGCACGATGTGCAACAACTGGAAGTGGGGCGATCGCAAGTCGGACATGACGCTGGACCAGCTCGAGCCGACGCTGGCGACGCCGTTCTGGGGGGCCGTCGAGAATCTGAACATCTCGGGAGGCGAACCGACGACCAGGAACGATCTGCCGGAAATGGTGGAGCTGTTTCACAAACACCTTCCCCGCCTCCGTAAGATCGGGATCAACACCACCGGCCTGACACCGAACCGCGCGATCCCGATGCTCACGCGGATCGTGGAGTTCTGCGCCGCACACGGGATCCTGATCAGCATCCGCGTTTCGCTCGACGGCATCGGCGACGTCCACGATCAGGTGCGGACGGTCAAGAACGGCTTCAACAAGGCGTCGAAGACCATCGACGCGATGCAGGCGCTCGCCGCCAGGCACTCGAGCTTTTCCTTCGGGATCGCCTCGACCATCTTCTCCACGAACCTGGAAGACGCCGAGAACATCCTGGCCTGGTCGCGCACGAAGAATCTCGACGTCGTCTTCAACATGCTGCGCTTCACCGATGCCATGCTCCACAACAAGGAGCTCGAGGCGACGATCGGCTTCCACGAACGCGAGGAAGCGTTCATGCGGAAGTTCTTCCTCGACCGCGTCCAGGAAGAGTCGATCCTCAGCGGCCAGTCGTTCATGTACCTGCATTACGCCGACATGATCGCCAACGGGTATCACCGGACGATGCCGTGCCCGTTCCAGAGCCAGGGGCTGCTGCTCAACCCGAACGGCGATTTGCACTACTGCGAGAACTCGCAGAAGCTCGGCAACGTGCTCGACGAATCCGCCGAGACGCTGTACTTCCGCGCCGAGAACCTGAAGCACCGCGAGCAGATCAAGAACGAGACCTGCCCCACGTGCCTCAGCCCGTGCCAGGTGAACGTCAGCGCGATGAAGCAGTTCATCCCGTACGCGAAGTTCCTGAAGCGCGCCTACGGAGTCAAGCGCGCCCCCGAACGGCATCTCGAGACACTTCCCACGACCGTCCCGTGAATGTCGGCGCCCTGGCCCGGCTCGCCGTCGCGGCGGGACTGACGGCGGTCATCCTCTGGAAAATCGATGCCCGCGCCGCCGGCGCGGCCCTGGCGGCGGCTGACTGGCGCTGGATCCTGGCGGCCGTCGCGCTGGTCCTCGTCGATCGGGCGCTGAACGCCTACCGCTGGCTGGTGCTGCTGCGCCCGCTGGCGGCTGGCGCGGTGCTGCGCCTCCGCGACGTCCTCCAGGTGTTCTTCGTCAGCACGTTCGTCGGCACGTTCCTGCCGGGGAGTGTCGGGGGGGACGCGGTGCGCGCCGTCGCGCTGTCCAAGCATGGCATCGCCATGGCCGACTCGGTCGCCTCGGTCCTGGTGGACCGGGTGTTCGGGACCCTGTCGATCCTGCTGGTGGCGGCCGGCGCCGTCTGGTTTGCCCCGCCATCCACCCCCGCCTGGCTTGGACCTGTCACGGTGACCCTCGCCGTCGTGGCGGCCGGGGGCGTCATCTTCGGACTGTTCGATGATCGCGCCGAACGGCTTGCGACCGGCCTGCTGGGACGTCTGACGCGCGGCAAGCTGCACAAGGCGGGGACCAACCTGCTGCGATCGCTGCGGCGGTATGCGCATTCACCGGGGGCCCTGTGGAACGTCCTCGTGAGTTCGATCGCCGTGCAGGGACTGCGCATCGTGCAGGCCTGGATGCTTGGGCTGTCGCTGGGGCTGGATCCCGGATTCGCGGCGTATCTCGTCTACATCCCGGTGATCCTGGTCGTGATGATGCTGCCGATCAGCGTGAGCGGGATCGGGACGAGCCAGGCGGCCTTCGTCTGGCTGTTCGGCGCGTCGGGCGTTACCGAGGAGGGCGCCTTTGCGCTATCCGTGCTGTTCCTGGCACTGGGCGTCGTGGGGAACCTTCCGGGTGCGCTCCTCTACGCCGTCCGGGGACTGCCGTCCTCACGCCGCGGGGCACCTGATCCCGCCATCGAGGAGAATCCGCAGGTGTGAGCGCGGTCGGGCGGTATTTGCAATTGGAATGTATTAACTATATTATTTCAATTGATGGGAACCGCTTCGATCCCAGGAACCCGGCGCTCCCCGGACCCCGCTGCCGTGCTGGGGCGAGCATCCCTGTCAGCCGCGAGGCGTCTGGGCCTCACCAATCGGCAGCTCGCCGGCATCCTGGGCACGAGCGAGGCCTCGGTCTCGCGGCTGGGCCGCGACCGGGGGCTTCGTCCAGACAGCGGTGAGGGAGAGCTGGCGGCGCTCTTCGTCAGGCTGTTTCGCAGTCTGGACGCGGTGATGGGCGGCGACGAGGCCTCGGCACGGGCCTGGCTCGCGGCGCCCAACCATCATCTCGGCGGCGTGCCGGCCGACCGCATCCAGTCGGTGGAAGGGCTGGTCGATGCCGTCCAGTATCTGGACGCAATCCGCGGGAAGCTGTAGAGCTCTCTCGCTGGCGCCTTGGCGCGTCGTCGAAGCGCAGCACCTGATCGCCACACGCAAGCTGGTCGGGTCCGACGCGGAACAGGCCGTCCTCGAAGAGATCCTCGAAGCGCACAAACCGCCCGTACGGGACGGAGGCGGGGGCCTGCACTATCTCCTGTTCACGCCGTTCCGATATCCGCCCCTTCGACACGGCTCACGATTCGGGTCACGGTGGGAACCTGGCCTGTGGTACGGCTCGGAGCACCTGCGATCGGCGTTCGCCGAGGTGGCGTACTATCGACTGCTCTTTCTCGACGGGACCGAGGCGGATCTCGGCTTGCTCGAAACGGACCTCTCCGCGTTCCGCGCGCCGGTGCAGACGGCCCGGGGCGTGGACCTCACCATCTCCCCCTTCGACAGATGGCGAGCGTCGCTGACGTCGAAAACCAGCTATGCCGCCACTCAGCCGCTCGGGACGGCGATGCGCGCGGCGGGCGTCGAGGCGTTTCGGTATGCGTCGGCGCGCGATGTGGAAGGGGGCGTCAACGTCGGGGTGTTCACGCCGCGCGCGTTCGCGAGCCGCCGGCCGCGCGACCTCCAGAGCTGGCACTCTGCGGCGACGCGGGAGTCGGTGGAACTGTCGAAGCAGGATTACTTCACGCGCGCCCGCTACCGTTTTGCGAGGGAGGAGTTTCTCGTCGACGGAGCGCTGCCGTGGCCGTCGGTGTGAGGTTGCAGGTTGCGCGATTGCGTGACGCCCGACCTAAAGGTCGGGCCTACAAGGTCGGGCCGGGTGCACGCCGGTCACGCCCGACCTAAAGGTCGGGCCTACGAGGTCGGGCCTACGAGGTCGGCCATGTCGCGCCGTGACGCCCGACCTGAAGGTCGGGCCTACACGGTCTCTGAG
>JBBECO010000261.1:1230-11401 GCA_040881785.1 Vicinamibacterales bacterium | reverse complement strand
GAAGCAGCGGGTCGATGACCTCGATCGCTTCCAGCAGCTCCGAAGCTCCCCTTAGCTTCCAACTCCTGAGGCCTCCACCTGCCAACCCGTCTCCTTGCAGCTTGGGAGTTGGTAGTTGGAGGTTGGTAGTTCCCAGGTTGGATCCAATCTCTTGGTGTCAACGATCCAACATTAGCGTGGTTTTTGACACCGCCGCGACTATTTCCATGCACCGTCGCCACGCGTGTAGCCTCCCCCGCATGAATTTACGAACAAATCGAGCAGTCCGTCCGTCCAACCGAATAGCGAGCTCGGCGGTACATAGATTGCTGTCCTCGCACATCGGGGGCTGCCATGATGAGTCTTGTTCGGCTGCTTGGGTTCACGACGCTCGGGTGCGGTTGCGTCACGGGCCGCTATCGCGAGATCGCCACGAACCGCGAAATCACCTACGTCGAAGAAAAAGGGACGGCCTGCGATTGCACCGGCCATCGCCGGAATCACACGCTCGCGGCCGCGCGTTTCAGTCTCAGCGCCCTGTCAGCCCGCGCCTCCTGAGCACCCGACGTTCACGGCTCCCCGCACGCGGTGAGTTCGCGCCTGCGCGAACCCGCCGCGTTTTTCTGTACACTCCTCTCGACCGCCCATCCATCCAGCAGGCAGACCAGACCACGTGACGCGCGCCCGTACATCACCGTCCATCCCCCGCCCGCATACGACCATCGAGGCGCCCCGATGCACGCTGCGGTTCTATCGCGGCGACTGCCTGGACGTCTTCGCGGCGCTCGCGCCGGGCTCCGTCTCCGCGATCGTCACGTCACCCCCGTATAACCTCGGGATCCGGTATCGCAGCTACGAAGACACGATGCCGCGCGAGGCCTACCTGGAATGGTCGGGGCGCTGGATTGCCGCCGCGCGGCTGGCGCTTGCGCCGAAGGGCTCGCTGTTTCTGAACGTGGGCGCCAAGCCGACCGACCCCTGGACGGCCCTGGATGTCGCGCAAGCGGCCCGCCCCCACTTCCAGCTCCAGAACACGATTCACTGGGTGAAGTCGATTGCCATCGACAAGCTGCCGGGCCTCCCCGACGACGTGGCCGTCGGCCATTACAAGCCGATCAACAGCGACCGGTTCGTCAACGACTGCCACGAGTTCGTCTTTCATTTCACGCCGGACGGCCACACGCCGCTCGACCGGCAGTCGATCGGTGTGCCGTATCAGGACGCCTCGAACGTCGCCCGGTGGCGGTCCGGGAGTGGCAACCGGCGGTGCCGGGGCAACACGTGGTTCATCCCCTACAGCACCATCCAGAGCCGCGACAAGGACCGGCCGCACCCGGCCACCTTCCCGCCCCGCCTGCCCGAGTACTGCTTCAAGCTCCACGGGCTCTCGCGAGTGACGCTGGCGATGGACCCGTTTCTGGGGCTGGGATCGAGCGCGGTGGCGGCCGCGGCGCTCGGCGTGGATTTCATCGGCGTCGAGATGGACCTCCACTACCTCAAGGAAGCGATCGCGCGTGTGCGGGCGACCATCAGGGGGCTGATGTAAGGTCGTACAAAGAAAACGCCCGGGCCTCCAGAGAGACCCGGGCGTTCGGAACGTACGCGCCCGCGCCTAGTTGAACGAGTAGCGCAGCGCGAAGCGGATCTGATAGACGTCGCCGATCCCGGACGTCGGCTCGTACGACTGCGAC
Organism: Vicinamibacterales bacterium; assembly: GCA_040881785.1. Taxonomy (GTDB): domain Bacteria; phylum Acidobacteriota; class Vicinamibacteria; order Vicinamibacterales; family 2-12-FULL-66-21; genus JACDCA01. The sequence goes on along the minus strand of JBBECO010000261.1, from coordinate 9,731 downwards.
ATCAACTTACTGTTGACGACGCGCAGGCGGTAGAGCGACGGGTTGCCAGCGGCCGTCGTCTGCGGCTGCAGCGGCTGGTTGTTGACGAGGCGCTGGCTGACGCCCCAGTCACTGTTGAGCAGGTTGCCGAAATTGATGGCATCAACGCGGAACTGGAGCGCGTGCCGCCGGCCGCCCAGGTCCCGGAAGATATCCTGCGCGACGCTGACGTCCATTCGCGTGAGCATCGGCAGGAACACGCCACCGCGCTCGGCATACTGGCCGCGGCGCTCGCTCAGGTACGGGTCCTGCGCGATATAGGCGTCCCAGGCCGTTGCCTGCTGCGCGGCGGTGAAGGTGATGCCGCCGGTCGTGAACGTCTGGAAGTTCATCTCCGACTGGTCGCGATGGATGTAGATCAGGTCGTTGCTGCTACCGCCGTCGCCGTTCATGTCGCCGCCGAACACGTAATTGGACTGACCGCCCGGACGGCGCTCGATGAACGCCGACACGGTCGTCGCGCCGAAGCCGAAGTACTCCTTCGTGTACGACACGGCCGCGAACACCCGGTGGCCCGGCATCGAGAACGAGTAGCCCAGGCCGGGGTTGTTCGGGTCACCCGCGTGCTGGTTGTTGTTCCACGAGCCGAACGCGATGGACCCCGGGTCGATCGTATTCTCAGCCTTGCCGTAGCTGTAGGCGGCCTTGACGAAGAGGCCCGCGTTGAACGTGCGCGTCAGCGACGCCGCAACGTTCCACGAGCGCCCGACGTTCTGGTTCTTCAGGACGATGTTGCTCGTGATGTCCGAGTTGATGCGGGTCGCCGCGTTCCCCCCGATCCACCGCGGACGGCTGTCCGCGCCGACGAAGGCGCTGTTGGCCGGCTCCAGGTTCGCGTTGATGTAGTAGATGCCGTTCACGTCGCGGTTGTAGATGAACTCGCCGGTGCCGGTGAAACCCATCGGCAGCTTGTGATCAAGCGCGATGTTCGTCCTCCATACCTGGGGAAACTTGAAGTCCGGATCGGTCACGGCCAGCCCGGTGCTGGACGCCGGCGCGCCGGTCACGGTAGCCGGCTTGTAGTGGTTCGGGTCGGGGTTGAACGGCCGCGCCGTGGTGTTCTCGAGCTGCTCGAACCCGGTGAGCATACCGTTCTCGCCGATCTGGTTCGAGATCCAGACGTACGCGGGCGGCCCGGCGAAGATGCCCGATCCGCCACGGACCTGCGTGCCGCGGTCGGGATTGACCGACCAGTTGAAGCCGAAGCGCGGCGACCATAACACGTTCGGGTCGGGCAGCTTCTGTGTTTCGTACTGCACGGAGGCGCCGGTCTCATCGCGGAACGTCAGCGCGTTGGCGATCGGGTTCGTGTAGCCGGTCTCGTCGAAGAATGGGACGTCCATGCGGAGCCCCAGCGTCAGCGTGAGGTTCGACCGGGGCCGCCAGTCGTCCTGCGCATAGGCGCCGACATACTTCACCTTGAGCGGCTGGATCGGCTTCTCGAGACCCGGGATGTTGCTCCAGCGCACCTGGAACCGGCGCAGGTTCACCGGCGACGTCGTCCGGTTCGGGTTCGCCAGATAATCGGCGGCGTCGGTGTAGAAGTCGTCCAGCGAGCGGTAGACGTACGCGCTCTGTGAGCCGGGGAAGAAGACGTTTTCGGACTCGTAGTTCTGGAACGACACGCCGCCGACGAACGAATGCCGCTCGCCAAACTTCGTGATGTCGTTCTTGACCTGGAACGACTTGTAGCGCAGCTCGTTGTTGGGTGTGAACGGCTCGGAACCGAACGTCGTGTAGGTCAACCCGGCGTTGAGGATGTCGACCATGGGGAAGAGGGTCGTGAGCGCGCCGCGGCTCTCGTCGTGGGAGCTGTAGCCCACCACGAAGTTATTGGCGACGCTGTTGCCCCATACCGAGTTCCACTCGCCCGAGCCCCCCTTGATGTTCTCGAGGATCGAGTAATTCGAGTTCTCGAAGTTCAACGCATCGGTGCGCGTGCGGCGGTTGCCGAATCCGAGCGACGACGAGTTGGACACGAGCTGGAACGTCTCGGAGTCGAGCTGGCTGTATCGCGCCGTGAACTTGTGGTTGTTGTTCAGGTTGAAATCGGTCTTCAACAGGAATCGCTTGCCGGGGATTTCGCCAGGGTAGTCCTGGTAACCACCCGTCTCGTAATCGAAGTTCGATCCGAGGAAGGCCGACAGGCCGTCGAGGTCCGTCTTCAGCACGCGGGTGATCGAGCCGCCCACGGTCTCGCCACCGGTGTTGGCCCGGAAGGTCGTGGCCGGACGCGATTCGAGTTCGTCCTCGTAGTTGCCGAAGAAGAACAGCTTGTTCTGCAGGATCGGCCCCGACACCCACCCGCCGGTGTTGCGGAACTCGAACGTCCCGGGATTGAAGTCGTTGTCGCCAGCCTTGGTGCCGACCATGCTGTCGTCGCGCATCTCGTGATAGAGCGAGCCGCGGAACCGGTTCGTGCCGCTGCGTGTGACGCTGTTCACGCCCGCGCCGATGAAGTTGCCCTGCCGCACGTCGTAGGGGGCGATATTGACCTGCACCTGCTCGATGGCATTGAGTGAGATCGGCGCGACCCCGGTGCGGTCACCGGGTGAACCGGCGAGACCGAACGAGTTGTTGAAGGCCGCGCCGTCGATCGTGATGTTGTTCAGACGATTGTCGACGCCGCCGAACGACAGCCCGCCGGCCGACTGGGGCGTCAGCCGTGCGACCGAATCGATCCGGTTCGAAATCGTCGGCAGGTTGGCGATCTCCAGCCGGCTGATCTGCGTGGCCGCGCCGGTGCGGTCCGAGGCGAAGACCGGGTCGCTCGCGCCGGTGACGGTCACGGACTCGGTCACGGTGATCGGCGTCACCGTGAAGGTCAGGTCGGTCGCGACGCCCAGGTTCACGGTGACCGCCTCCTGCGTCTGCGGCACGAACGCGTTGCCGGTGCCGGCGTGGGCAACCGTCACCGAGTACGGTCCGCCGACACGCATGCCGATGATCGCGAACCGGCCGTCGGGGCGCGTCGTCGCCTCGTAGGTCGTGCCCGACGGCACGTGCATGGCGAATACCGTCGCCCCGTCCACGGGCCTCTCCTGCGAGTCTTTCACGATGCCGGCCAGTGAGCCGGTCGTGACACCCTGCGCGGCTGCCGTGGCAGTCATCGCCAGCATGCACATCACGAAACAGACTACGACTCGGCTACCCAGCCACGAGGCGGCGTACAACAAGCGCTTCATCAAGGGCACTCCCAGAAAACAAGTATGAACAAAAAGGTGTGTGTGTTGCCCCGCGGCAGACGGACACGCCGCAAGCCAGCAGAGTATATCAGTGAATCGAGGCCGCAGACAGTGTGACCGCGCCGTGTGGCGACGGTGTGAACGCGCCGTGACTGCCGCGTAAAAAGGCTCCGGCTATTTCTGCCCGGCGTCCCGCGGACGCAGCGTGTAGAACGTCTTATGGAAGACGTTCATGCCGGCCCGGTTGACTTTGACTTCGATCCGGCGGCGCTTCTTCAGCGGATCCGGATTATTGGTGTAATAGCCGAGGATGTAATAGTCGCTGGTCTCGGCGTCGATCCGCTGGAGCGCCTTGCGCATATCGTTCTGGTTCACCACGGCCATGCCGCCGGTGAGTTCGGCCAGCGTGCGCAGGCTGCTCTGCGTTGACACGATGTGGTTCTGCCACTCCACGATGTCGATCTTCTCGTCGAGGTCCGGCCCGCCGACGAGGCCGCGCGGATCGATCGTGTAGAGAGTGGCGTTGGCCCGGTTGGCCTGCCGGGTGAGCTCGGCGAGCTCGCCGACCAGGTCCGCTTCCGCAAACCGGTTGTTACCCGTGCCGAGCGAAAACGGATTGATGTCGTCGCTCGTGCCCCCATCGTCTTCACCCGTGCGGGAGAGGCGCTGGAACCGCTCGTTCATGATCTTGCGCCGGCTGTCGGCGAACGGATTGAAGTCGTACCCGTTGCTGATATAGATGATCGCTTTCCGCCGGTTATGGACCTGCTCGAGGCCGCGGAGCATGTCGTAGACCGTCGACATCGCGGTGTGGGCGCGATAGCGGATCTCCGGCGGCCCCTCCGCCCCTTCCGGCGCCTCGAGGATGTCCTTCGGCGCCAGGCCGCCGCCGGTCACCTTCTTCAGCGCTTCGTCCAGCCGCCGGCGGTCGTAGGTGAGCGGGATTTCAATCGAGGCCGGACCGCTGGAGACGATCGCGAACATGTCGCCTTCATGAATCAGCTCGTCGGCGACCTTCTTGAACAGGTCGCGGATGCGTCCGGTGTTCCGGAAATCGAGGTGCAGGTCGTCGACGAAGATGACGAAGATGCGGCCGGCCGCGTCGTTGGTCGGGCGCGACGGGGGCAGGATGATCCCGGGCTGCTGCTTCGGGGGGGCCGGAAGCGTCTGGTTGTAGACGCGACCGCCGTGCGTCAGCACGAAGGACTGCACTTCCTGCGGCACGCCGTCTTCGAGGACTTCGAACTCCTCTTTCTTCAGATCGGCCACGAACTGCCCCCGGTTGTCGCGCACGATCACGTCGGTCGTGATGATGTCGAGCTGCCGGCGGATCACCTGCCGCTGCGGGTCCCGAGGCTGCGTTGCCGGGGGCTGTGTTGCTGGCGGTTGCGCCGCGGGCGGTTTTTGCGCGGGCGGCTGCTGTGGCGCCTGCGCGCCCACGCCTCCTCCGGTCAGCGGCAGGAGGAGCAGAAGGGCCAGAGAAAGCATCCGCGACGGGGACATGGGCTGCATAACGTGATTATACAAAGGCTTACGCGGTTTCGACGGTGTCGGGCCCAGGCTTCCTGCGACGGTTCCCAATGCTGCCGCGCAGTTGCTCGAACGTGGTTTCATAGGATTCGAGGCCGGCGCTGACGTCCGCGTCAGTCACCCAGGCGTCCGGATTTAGACGCTCGGCCAGCGTTTTCAGCTGGGCCTGCTGTTCGGGATCCTGAATCCGCTCGCTGATTCTCGCCATCGTCTCCGCGTATCGCGCGCGAAGGCGGCCGAGCCCTTCAGAACCGAGCCGGGCATGGGCGGCCGTCGTCGGTTCATCCTCGGGGGGCGGGGCCTCTGCCTGCACCTCGGCCGGCGCCGGCTGGCTCTCGACCGGCGTGACCGTGGCGGGCGGCGCAGGCTCGACTGCCCGGCGGCGGTCCGGCGAGGGCATGCGTTCGCGGTCGGGCCGCTTTGCGCGGCGCTCCGAAGAGCCGGCGTCCGGGTCCGCCTGTCCCTTCAGGATGCGCGTCCAATCGAACTGCAGGTCGGGGTTGTTCGCTTCGATGAGCCGGATGGCCTCTTCATCGAGCGGGGCCCGGCCGACGCGGACACCCGGCGGCGTCCGGAACCAATAGAGGATGCGAGACCGCCCTTTCCCTCTCCGGCGGGACGGCTGGACGATGTAGGTGTTCTCGTATCCGCGCTTGTCTTTGCTGAACCTCAGCTGCGGCAGGGCTTACTTCCTTTTCTGGGCCTTGACCGGTTTCCGCACCGGAGCCTTGGCCGTCCGGGCTGCCGGCCTGGCCGTTTTCTTCTTCACCGCTGCTGTCTTTTTTGCCGCCGATCGGGCCCTCTTGGGCGCTGCCGGCTTCTTTGGCCCGGCAGCCTTTTTCACCTCCGCAGGCGTGGCCCGATGCACCAGGGTGAAGCGGGTCTGGTCGCCTATCGTGTGAAAGCTCCAGAGTTCCGCCACGTTCACGTGGTTCTCGGCCGCCAGCCGCCTGGCGATATCGACACAACCGGCCGGCACGTACAGGTGAAAAGGCGCCCGCGCTCGTCCGAGGTGGGCCCACTGGGCCATGGCCTCGAGGTGATTGACCGACTCGCCCGTCTCGACCTCAACAGTACCCATCAGCTTCTTCCCCCGATCGGTCGCCGTGAGCAGCAGATCGGGATAAATCTGGACCTGACCGATCTTTACGGGGACGGTCTGGTCGCTGCCGATGTTGATGACGACATCGTGGCGGCGCTTCAGCTTGACCTGCAGCAGGCGAATGACACGGTCGTGTTCGAGCTGTTCACGAACCGGCCGGACGAGAATCGGGCTCAAGAGACCTCCCGCAGGAGAATGACGTTACGATGCCTGTAGGGAACCCGGAATTCTAGCGCGTTTGCCCGCAGACTGTATAGCGGCATGCGCCTTCGCGAGTTCGCCTTGACGGACTTTCCCTTACCGCTCAGAATGTTAACGTGATTTCCACGGCCGAGACCGGCTCGGCTGACTCCACCCTCGTCAGGTCCATTCTGATCGTAGACGACGACCGGTCGGTCGCCGATACGTTCGCCCGGATGCTCAAGCTGGAAGGATTCAGCGTCTCGACGGCCCTGGACGCCTCGGCCGGGCTCGCCCTGGCGGACGCCATCCGGCCGCAGGCCATCATTCTCGACATGCGGATGCCCCTCATCAACGGCATCCAGTTCCTGCGCCAGGTCCGCGCCCGGCCGCACCTCGTCGACATCCCCGTCGCCATCGTGACGGGCGACTATTTTCTCTCCGATGCGCTCCAGCAGGAGCTCACATCTCTGGGCGCGTCACTGCGCTTCAAGCCGCTCTGGCTCGAAGACCTCGTCGCGCTGGCCCGGACGCTGATCCCCCGGTGAACGATCGTTTCCTCCGTGCCTGCCGGCGCGAGCCCGTCGACTGCACGCCCGTCTGGTTCATGCGCCAGGCCGGGCGATACATGGCCGACTATCGCGAGCTGCGGAAGCGCTACTCCCTGCTCGACATCTGCGCGCAGCCGGAGCTTGCCGTTGCCGTGACCCTGCAGCCGGTGAACGTCATCGACGTCGATGCGGCGATCCTCTTCTCGGATCTGCTCGTGCCCTTCACACCGATGGGGCTGGAATTCGCGTTCGTGAAGGGCGAGGGGCCGTCCATCCACTACCCGATCCGGTCTGCCTCCGACGTGGACCGGCTGCGGTCCTACGATCCGCGGGAGGAGCTTCGCCACGTCCTCGAGACGATCCGCATCCTGCGCCGCGAACTCACCGGCCGCGTGCCCCTGATCGGCTTCGGCGGCGCCCCCTTTACACTGGCCGCCTACGCGATCGAAGGCGGTCCCTCGACGTCGTACGCGCACACCAAGCGCTTCATGTACACCGAGCCGAAGGCGTGGCACACGCTCTGCGACGCCTTTGCCCGGCTGATCGCCGATTACATGCGCGCACAGATCGAGGCCGGCGCGCAGGCCATCCAGATCTTCGACTCGTGGGCCGGCGCGCTGAGCCGCGGCGACTACCGGGAGTTCGCCCTCCCGCACACGCGCACGATCTTCGACCGCCTCGCCGACGCCGGTGTGCCGCTCATCCACTTCGGTGTCGGGGCCACGGCCATCCTCACCGATCTGACCGAGGCCGGGGGCGACGTGATCGGCCTCGACTGGCGGCTGCCGCTCGACGAAGCGTGGGCGCGCATCCCGGACCGCGCGGTCCAGGGGAATCTGGATCCGACGGCGCTCCTCGGTCCGCGCGAACGCCTCTTCTCGGCCACCGACGACGTCCTGCGGCGGGCGGGCGGGCGCGCCGGGCACATTTTCAACCTGGGCCACGGCATTCTGCCCTCGACGCCGCTCGAACAGGTGCAGGAGCTGGCGAAGTACGTCCACACGGCGACACGAACCGCCGCAGGCTGACCCTCCCATGATCGCGATCGTCGGCGGCGGCATCTCGGGCCTGTCCGCCGCGTACGAACTGGCGAGCCGCCACGTCCCGTTTGTCCTGTTCGAAGCGTCCTCACGCCTGGGCGGGTTGATCCGCACGGAACACGTCGACGGCTTCACGATCGAAGCGGGCGCCGACTCGATGCTCGCGCAGAAGCGCGCGGCGCTCGATCTCTGCGCGCAGGTGGGACTCCAGCCGAGGCTCCTCGAGCAGAAGAGTCCGCGCGGGGCATTCGTGCTGCACCGGGGACGGCTTCACCCGCTGCCGTCGCCGTCCATGTTCGGCATCCCGGCGACCTGGGGCGGCCTGGCGCGCTACTCGCTGCTGCCGCCGCTGGCGCGGGCCCGAATCGCGATCGAGCCGCTGATACCCGGACGGCGAAGCACGGCGGATGAATCGGTCGCGGCGTTCTTCACGCGCCGCTTCGGCGTCGCGACGGTCGATCGGCTGGCGCAGCCGCTGATCGGCGGGATTCATGCGGGCTCGGTCCATGCCCTGTCGCTTCGCGGGCTGTTCCCTCATCTCGCCGATGCGGAGGGGATGCACGCGAAGGTCCTGCGCTGGATGCAAGGGACGGCGCGCATGACCAGCCCGCACGGGGCCTTTCGATCGCTCGCGGCCGGCATGAGCGAGCTGGTCGAGGCCATTCGCCACGTCCTGCCGGGGGAGGCGGTCCGCCTCGACTCGCCGATCTCGTCCATCTCCCGTCGTCCGGGGGGCTGGACGCTGGCCACGCCGGCGGGGCCCTTCGACTGCTCGGCCGTGATTCTCGCCTGCCCCGCCCACCAGGTGGCGACGCTGCTCGGGCCGCTCGATCCGGACGCGGTCGACCCGTTGGAGAACCGTCCCGAGGAGTGG
>JBBECO010000261.1:0-1220 GCA_040881785.1 Vicinamibacterales bacterium | reverse complement strand
GGCGCTCTGCGCCCCGACGCGGTACGTCTCCACGGTCAGCGTCGCCCTGGGATGGCCGCGCGCGTCAGTCGGGCATCCCCTTTCGGGCAGCGGGTTCGTGGTCGCACGGGCGACCAATGACGTCCGGATCACGGCCGCGACCTGGGTGACATCCAAATGGGACCATCGGGCCCCGGCGGGACACGTCCTGCTCCGGGCGTACCTGGGCGGCGCGCACGATGGGTCGGCGGTGGACGAGAACGATGAGACGCTGATTGGCACCGCGGTGCGCGAACTTTCGGCGATACTGTCGATACGCGACACGCCGGTGCTCGCGCGCGTCGCTCGATGGCCGCGCGCGGGTGCGCAGCATGAGATCGGACATGCGGACCGCGTGGCGGTACTCGAAGGGCGGTTGACCGCGCTGCCGGGCCTGCACGTGACCGGCAGCGGGTTCCGCTCGATCGGCATTCCTGATTGCGTCGCCGACGGGCGCGCGGTCGCTCGCCAGGCCGCTGAACCACGACGGCCTGGATGGTAGATGGCACATGGGAAATGGGAAAAGGCGGCTGATGATGAAACGGTGTGTTGCGGTCGTCGCGCTGGTGGCGGCGTCGGTCCTCGTCGAGGCGCAGTCGCCTGCGCACGTGAAACTGCTCGACGAGATCAAGTCGAAGGACCAGGGGCAGCTGGCGGTCTCGGAAGAGGACGGGCGGTTTCTGCGGCTGATGATCGCGTCGAGCGGCGCGACGCGCGTGCTCGAGATCGGCGGCGCCAGCGGCTACAGCGCGATCTGGATGGGCATGGCCCTTCGCGACACCGGCGGACGCCTCGTCACCATTGAATACGATCCCGTGCGGGCGAAGGAACTCGCGGCCAACATCACGCGCGCCGGCCTGTCCGACGTCGTCCAGGTGGTGGCCGGCGACGCGTTCCAGCAGATCCCGAAGCTGCCGGGCACGTTCGACTTCGTGTTCCTCGACGCCTGGAAGCGCGACTACGCGAAATTCTTCGAGCTGGTGTATCCGCGGCTCGACACAGGCGGGCTGTTCGTCGCGCACAACGTGGTGAACAAGCGCGACGAGATGGGGGATTTTCTCGATGCGGTCCAGAAGCATCCGACGCTCTGGACCACCATCGTGTCGCCCTCGGGCGAGGGCATGTCGGTGTCGCTGAAGCGGTGACTTACTCTTCGGCGACTTCGACCGGGGCGGTGACGGCCTTCTTCGGCGCGCGCTTCT
>JBBECO010000260.1:9854-11528 GCA_040881785.1 Vicinamibacterales bacterium | reverse complement strand
GACGCAGGACACGAACGACGCCGTGCTGTTCCGGGGATTCCGGACGTCGCGCCTGGCGCGGACCGTCTGTGCGGCGCCGACCGGCGCAGCCAACCAGGCGCTCTACGGCAAGATGCCCGGCGTGACGTACCACGACTACGTGCACGCGAAGTTGATCGTGCTCTGGGGCGTGAACCCGGCCGCCTCGGGTATCCATCTCGTGCCGTTTCTGAAAGAGGCACGCGAGGCCGGCGCCAGGCTCGTCGTCATCGACCCGCGCGCGACGTCGCTGGCGCGGCAGGCGGACCTGCACCTGGCGCCGCGGCCCGGCACCGATCTGCCGGTGGCGCTTGCCGTCCACCGTCATCTCTTCGAGAACGGTCATACCGACCCCGCCTTCCTCGCGGCGCACACGACCGGCGCGGAGCAGCTGCGTGCGCGCGCCAGCGAATGGACCTTCGAACGCGCGGCGGACGTGGCCGGGGTGGACGCCTCGGCGATCCGGCAGCTCGCGGAGATGTATGCCGAAGCGAGCCCGGCGCTGGTCCGCTGCGGATGGGGCCTGGAGCGAAACCGCAACGGCGGCAGTGCCGCGGCCGCGATTCTCGCGCTGCCGGCCGTCGGCGGAAAGTTCGGCGTCCGCGGCGGCGGCTTCTCGATGAGCAACTCGACGGCCTGGGGCATCACGGCGGCCGCCTGGATGAACGACACGCCGGAGCCCGACACGCGTCTCGTGAACATGAACCACCTCGGACGCGCGCTCACCGAGTACGACGCGCCGCCGGTCAAGATGCTCTTCGTCTACAACTGCAACCCGCTGGCGACGATGCCCGACCAGAACCGGGTGTTGCAGGGGCTCCAGCGCGAGGATCTGTTCACCGTGGTCTACGAGCAGGTCGTCACCGATACGTGCCGCTACGCCGACGTGCTGCTGCCGGCCACGACGTTCGTCGAGAACTACGACATCGCGAAGGGCTACGGCCCGATCAGCCTGCAGCTCGTGCAGCGCGTCATCGAACCGGTCGGCGAGGCGCGGCCCAACACGGAGGTCTTCTCGGAGCTGGCCGAGCGGGTCGGGGTCGGGCAGGCCGAGGACGAGACCGACACGCTGCTGCGCATCCTGTCGAAGCTGCCGCCGCAGATCTCCGAGGAACTGTCGGCATCCGGCCGCGCGACGCCGCCGCACGACGGCGTCCCCGTGCAGTTCGTCGATGTCTTTCCGCGGACGCCGGATGGCCGGGTGCACCTGTTCCCGGACGTCCTGGACCGCGCGGCGCCGACCGGAATGTATGGCTACCGGGAGGACCCGGCCACGGCCGAGTATCCGCTGGCCCTGATCTCCCCGGCCAGCGAGAAGACCGTGTCATCGACGCTCGGGGAGCTGCGGGCGCGCGCGGCGGTGCTGCAGATGCATCCGGCCGACGCCGAGGCGCGCGGGCTCGCGACCGATGACCCCGTGCGCGTGTTCAACCAGCTCGGCGAGGTGCACTGTCCCGTGGCGCTGAACACGGACATCCGACCAGGAACGGTCTCGCTCCCGAAAGGCCTCTGGCGCAAGAGCACGTACAACGGCCTCACGTCGAACGCGCTCGTCCCCGACACGCTGACCGATCTCGGCGGCGGCGCGTGCTTCAACGACGCGCGCGTCCAGGTGGCGTCGCTGGGGAGACACTGAGGCAGCCCATAAAGGGCTGC
>JBBECO010000260.1:0-9754 GCA_040881785.1 Vicinamibacterales bacterium | reverse complement strand
GGGCTGCCCCCAGCGGCAGTTCAGTAACTAAAAAAGAAGATGAGGTCCAGGCCGCCGCGCTCGATGCGGCGCTGGTTGATGCGGTTGGCGGAGCCGCTGGCCTGGGGCGCGGCCGTGACCTGCAGGCGCAGGAACCTCGTGAGCTGGTACTCGAGCATGAACTCGGTCACGCTCCGCTCGCCGAACTCCTGCCGCAGCTTCAGGAACGCCTTGTCGCCGATCTGCTGCCCGAGCGTGATCCCCGCCCCCAGCTCGCCTGACTCGGTCGTCGTGGTGATCTCGAAGAGGTCCAGGTCGAGGGCGCGGCCGATCGACTCGCCGAGCGGCGCCGCGATGAATCCCGTCGCGATGCCGCCCGCGGTGGCAGCAAGCGACGAGCGCTCACCCGTGCCGAGCTCGTTCACCGGCCGGTTGAAGACGATCAGCGAGAGGATGTCGCTCTCTTCGAGCGGCGGGTTGCTCGTGAGCGCCAGCTCCGGGTTCAGCAGCGTCCCGGTGACGCGGATCCTGGCCTCGACACCGGTATTGGGAATCAACCGCGTCGCGCTGATGTCGAGGAACGGGTTGATCTGCGTGTCGCCGACGAAGCGCACACGCCCGCCGCGCTCGAGATCGAACCGGCGTCCCTGGAATTCGTACGTGCCCCGGACGGCCTGGACGGTGCCGAAGAGCCGTATCTGGTCCCCCGGTGCTTTCCGGACGTCCATCTGACCGCCGACCGTAATGTTCAAGTCGCCGAGCGCGGCCCCGGTCGGGCCCCCCGGGCGCAGGTCGCTTCCCCGCAGCACCAGATTGTCGGGGATGACCAGCTGCACGTCGAGTTCTACGGCGTCGAAGATGCCGGTCGGAGTCGCCGGCTCGTCACGCCGGACCTCGGTTGTTGCCGTCTCGGCCGCGACGTGTGCCTTGCGCAGGGCTTCCTTCGTCGCTTCTTCCGCGCTGCCGCTGCCCGCGACGGTCCGCTCGGCCGAGATCACCTCCGGCAGCGCCTCGGTCCTGTAGGGATCGTAGAAATACGTCAGAATCCGATCGACCTCGAGGCGCCCCGCCTCGACCCGGACCGTCCCTTTCACGACCGGGCGGCGCAGCTCGCCTGTGATCTGCAGCGACGTATCCAACCCCACATCGCCGAGTTCGTTGTCGATGATCTCGAAATTGTCGGACTCGAGGCGGATGTTGACGGCCCCCACGGCCTTCTCGTGCATGGCCAGATCGCCGGAGACGTTCAGCGCTTCGCCGTGCTCGTCGAGGATCTGGAAGCTCTGCAGCGAGATCTTGTCGGGGGTCAGCTCGATGCGCGTGTTGAGGCCCGAGTACGACACGCCGCCCAGCGGCACGCCGAACGCGCCGTTGCGGATATCGATGTGCCCGACCACGTGGGGATCCTGCCCCGAACCCGTGACGCGGACGTCGGCCTCCATGGTGCCGCTCACGTTCGCGACAAAGTCGGTGAACCCCTGGACGACGCCGAGACCGAGGGCGGTGGACGTGATGTGCAGGTCCACGTCTTCTCCCGTGGCGGCGGCAACGTGATCGCCGGTACCGCTCCCAGAGAACAGCGACAGAGGCGCCGTCCCCTTCACCGTGATGCCCTCGGTGGCACTCTGCTGAAGCGTGCCGTCGATCGTTACCCGGCGGCCGACGTAGTCGATGTCGGCGATCAGCGACTCGTACTTGTACGTCTGGAATCCGCCGTCATGGATCTCGAGATGGCCATCGACGGACGGGGCGGCAGCCGTCCCGGTCACCCTGGCCTTCGCGGTCAACCGTCCCGAGAATCCCCGGTTCTGCAACAACAGCGTCTCGAGCTGCTGGAGGTCCACGTTCTGCGCGACGACGTCGAGGGCCGCCGTGGGGGCGTCGCCCTGCAGTGCAATCGTCCCGTCCACCGAGAGGAACTGGTCGGCGCTCACGAGCTGGACGTTCGCGAGCTCGATCTGCGCGGCGGAGTACTTCACCGTCGCTTCGGTCCCCGGCTTGATGTTCCACTGGACGCCGGCGGTCCGGACGGCGAGCTGCGGCAGGTGCAGTTCCTGATGGTCCGGGTGCAGGATCACCCGTCCGGTTGCATCCAGCTCGCGCGTCTTCTCCTTGATGTTCGTGGTGAAGTCGATGGTCTGCTGCGCGTAGGTCGTCGTGGCGGTGAGCTCACTGAGCTCGAACGCGCCGGCCTTGATGAACGTCCCTTTCGTCGTCGCCTGCACCTTCGCCTTCGCGAGCTCCAGCTCGGGGATGGTGACCGTGAACGTGCTGTCGAGATCGAGGGCGCTGTTCTCCTGGTACGAAAGGTTCGCGCCGTTCAGGGTCCCGGTCGTGGTGAGCGCCGCGCGATTGCCGATGAGGGTGCCGTCCACGATCGCCGTGCCGCCGATCCCGGTCTGACCCGCGAGGCGCGCGAGCTCAGGCAGGTTGATCGCCTCGACGTGGTACTTCAAATTGGAGGCCGATGCGCGGTCGAGCGCGACGCGGCCGAAGGCCTCCGCCTTCACGTCCGGTCCGGTGAGGGTGAACTGCGTGACGTCCCCGACCTGGTTCGCATACGCAGCGTCGAGGTTCGCGGTGTCGATCTTCAGGCCGCCGATCGTCGAGGAGGTCAAGGCGACCGTGCCTGCGCCGGTGATCGACTCCGGCGTGACAGGCGCGGCGACGTCAGCGATCGAGAGACTGGCGTTGATCGTGCCGGTCACCTCCCCCTTCAGGTCGGGCCGCAACGTGAGCCTCGCGGGATCGAACCCCTCGAATCGGCCATCGACGCGACCCTTCAGCGCTCCGCCGGCGAGGTGGGCTTCGAACCCCAGCTCCGGCAGCCGGCCGCCGAGGATCTCCGAGTCCGTCAGCCTGCCGGTCGCGTCAAGCGTCATCTCGGCGATCGACGCGTCGCTTTCGCGGCGGCCGGCCGGACGGCGCGGCTGCGATCCGGTCACGTCGAAGGTGCCGTTCAGCCGGCTCGCGTATTCCGGTGTCGCGAGCGCGGCGACGTCCAGCGCGCGACCGACGCGCTCCACGTCCAGGTCGGCCACGCCTCCCTTCGCCGAGTACGTGACCAGGCCCGGCGTGAGGCTGAACTCCGCCACCGTGCCGGACTCGACCGTCGCCCCTTCGACCGTTGACCGGTTCAACGTCGCGCTGCCGCTGGTGGCCGCGCCGGAACCGCGGACGTGATATTGCGCGAGCGAGAGGTTCGTCGAAAGATCCGGAGCGCCGGTCGACGCCGGGAGCCCTTTCAGATTGACGTTGTCAGCCTGGCCGCGCAGATCGAAGGCCAGCGCGCGACGACCCGCGGAGGGGGTGACGACGAATCCCTTCGCGGTGGCGGTGCCGCCGTAGGCCGCCGCGCGGCCGTCCAGTTCGATCCGGGCGCCGTCGATGCGGCCACGTACCTGGACGTTGCTCGCGGTATAACCGGCGGCCACGACCCGCGGGCCGCGGAACGCGTAAGTACCGCTCAGCCGCTCGACAAACGGTGCGCCGGCCGGCGCCGCCGCCATTTGCAGGTCAATGCGTGCGCGTCCCGTGATGTCGCTGCGCTGCGAGGGGTCCTGCAGAAGGCGCGCAAGGTTCAGGTGCTCGACGTCGACTTCCCCCTCCGCTCCGAGGTCCGGCCCTTGCAGGTCGGCCGTCACCTGCCCGTCGACGTTTCCCGCCTCCGAGCGGACATCGAGGTCCATCGCCATGCGCTCGGCGGGCCCCTTCGCCTTGATGTCCACCGCGGGATGCAGGTTGTACGGCGCGAGGGCCGGTACGATCCGGCCGATCTCCGGCAGGGACAATGTTCCGATGGCGGTGACGTTGAAGACCCGGTCGCGCAGGTAGCGCTCGACCACGCCGTCGAGCGCGACGGACGTCTCGGCGGTATCGATGTGCAGTTTCTCGACGTAGAGATTGTCCTCACGCACGGAGATCGTCCCGGCCAGTTTGCCCATCTTCAGTTCGGGCGATTCACCCCGGAAGCTCAGATGAGCGAATGTCAGGGTGTAGTGCACCGGTGCGTATTCGAAACTGGCTCTGATATCCAGGTCGGAGATCCGGCGCGGCAGTCGCACGCCGTCCATGCCGAGGCCGTCGCGGATGGAGATGTCGCCGTCGGTGACCTGGATCACCGGCAGGGACAGCGAACGGGCCGGACCCTCGCGGTCGGCTTCCTTTTTTTGTTCCTTGACGAGCCGCGCGAGGTTCCATCCCTGCGCGTTCCGCTCGAGCACCACCACCGGCTGCGCGAGCGTGATCTCGTCCATCACCATGCCGGACGAGATCAATCGGAAGATGCTGTAATCGAGCTCGATGTTCTTGACCGCCACCACGCGCTCGCCGTTGAAATCGAGCGCGACGTCGCGCAGCTGCAGGCCGTACAGCAGGTTGCCGCCAAGCCCGCCGATCGACAGCTGCCCGTGCAGGTACTGCTCCGACTCACGGACGACGTACCGGCGCAGCCAGTCGCGGAACCACGGCGTCTGCGACACGATCAGCGCCACGGCCAGGATGCCGACGAACAGCGTCCCGACGATCGCGATCGCCTGCACCAGCCTGCGCAACGCCCTCATCGGCGGCTCTTCTCCGTTCTCTCCGCTGTCTCCGTCCGTGTCATCCGTGTCATCCGTGTCATCCGTGTATTTAGAAGGCCTGTCCGATGCTGAAGTGGAACCGGAAGCGACGGCTCTGTTCCTCCCCTTTCGCCCGCAGGCCCTCGATCGGATTCAACTGGTAGCCCACATCGGCGCGGATCGGCCCGATCCGCGTGGCGTAGCGGAGGCCGATGCCGGCGTTGTACCGGAGGTCGGTGACGTTGAAATCCCACTCGCCGCTCCAGACGTTGCCGGCATCGAAGAAGAGCACACCGCCGAGGTCGCTCCAGACCGGCACGCGCACTTCGGCTGAGGCATTCATGAAGGTGTGGCCGCCGATCGGCAGGCCGGCGCCGCTCAGGGGCGCGACTTCGAAGCGGCCCCATCCACGCAGGTTCGTGGCGCCGCCGAGAAAGTACCGCTTGAAGAACGGCACCAGGTCCTCAGGAGGACCGACCGCGTCGATCGATCCCGCCCGCACCTGCGCCGCCACGACCATCGTCTCGCCGATCTTCTGATAGAACCGGCCCTCGCCTGTCAGCTCGTAGTAGTCCCAGGAACCGCCGAGGAACGTTCCGGCCTTTTCGAGATGCAGGGCGGCCAGGTAGCCGCGCTTGGCGTCGAGCAGGTTGTCGGTCGTGTTTCGGCTCGCGTCGAGGATGAGCGCCGAGCGCTGCCCCCGGCCGGCGCCGAACCGCGGATCCAGCCCAAGGGCGATGAGGGTGGGGCGAAACGAAAAGTCCAGGAGCGCCTCGTCCGAGATCGTGTAGTCCTCGTGCTCGTTCGCGTACGTCAGCGCCAGCGCCGTGGCCGGGCGGCTGCCGAGAATCGGGCCGCCCCCCCTGGCGAACTGCCGCGTGATCGTGGCCCGCCCGCCGCGCGTATCCAGCGTGAAGGCCGGTTCGCTCGTATGCCACGCCTGACCGCTCAGGCCCAGCGAGTACCGCGGACTGAACACATACGGCTGCGTGAAATTGAGCCGCACGCCGCCGTCCAGTCCCGAGTACCGGGCCAGCACGCCCGCGGTGCGCGCGCCACCGAAGAAGTTCACGTGCCGCCAGTCCACTTCCGCGCGGGCCTTTTCCTCGGTGCCGTACCCGACGCCGAACGTCACCTTCCGGTGCTTCCCCTCGGTGACCGTCACACGCGTCGGCACGACCGTCGCGCCTTCGTCGATGTTGAGGGGCTGCACGTTGGCGAAGTTGAACAGCTCCAGCCCGTACAGCTTGCGCTGGCTCTCGCGCACTTTGCTGAGCTGATACAGGTCGCCCGGCTTGAAGGTCAGTTGACGACGCACGACGTTGTCATTCACGGAGCTGTTGCCGGAGATCTCGATCTCGCCATGGTGCGCCACCGGACCCGCATCCGCCCGGAACGTGATCACACGCTGGCGATCGTCGCTCCCCGGCGATTCCGCGATGCGGACCGACGCGTAGGGGTGTCCATGGTCGCGCAGTTCGTCGAGGGCGGTTTCCCGTGACGCCTGCATCAGCGCGCGGTCGAGCGGCTGTCCCACTTTGAGCGGTAGCAGCCGCTCGAGCGTCGTGCGGTGCTCATCGGGGAGCCCCTCGAATCCCTCGAAGACGATCCGCTCGACCCGCACCGGCTCCCCTTCGTCGATGGTTACGTCGAGCTTGACGGAGGTCTGATCCTCGTTCAGTTGGGCGTTGAAGGAGGTGACCCGGGCGTCCGGGTATCCGCGATCCGTATAGAACGCGACGATCCGCTTCAGGTCGGCTTCGAACTGGTCGCGACTGAAATAGCGCTTCTCGCCCCACGGGAGTTTGGAGCTCGCCTGGGTCGCCAGAACGTCCTTCAACTGACCGGCGGTCACGGCCTCGTTGCCGTGAAAGGAGAAGCTGCTGACTTTGACACCCCCGTCTTCCTTGCAGCCGGCGGCGACGAGAAGGGCGAGTAAGCCAAGGGTGGTGGCGCGGAGGCGCCGGCGCGGCGAAAGCACGAGGTAGCGTACTCAAAAGCAGTGCCGTCCGGGGACGGGGTGCGGGATGCGGGGTGCGGGGCCTCGTACAGAGGGCGAGGGCCCGGAGCGGCCCTCCCAGGAGCCGTCCGCGCCCTCTCGAGTTCGGTCCGAGGGGGACCGAAACGCTAGCTCAGATTTCCTTGGTGATCTCGGGCTTGCCGGCCGAGACCGACAGCATGATCCCCAGGCCAAACGCGATGACGAGACCGATGACGATCCAGATCGGCGAGAGCTGCCGGAGCACGCCGCCGTACCACAACGCGGCAAGCGCCCCGATGACGAGCAGGAAATAGCCGACCAGGTAGATATTTACAAACCGCATTGAGGCCTCCTGAAATTGCGAATTGCGAATTGTGAATTGTGCGGCCACCGGCTGAATCGTCCGACGGGACGGCTTCAGCCGGCGGCCGACAACTCACAATTCACAACTTCACAACTTCCGCCGTTACCGCTGGACGCGAACGACGAGGGCGGCGCGCCGGTTGAGGCGCCGCGTCTCTTCACGCGCGTTGTCGTGCTTCGGCCGCTCTTCGCCATAGCTCACGGGACGCAGGCGATCGGCGCCGATGCCACGGCTCGTGAGGTAGTCCCGCACCGAGTGGGCGCGGCGCTCACCGAGCGCGAGGTTGTACTCGGCCGTGCCGATGTTGCAGGTATGCCCCTCGAGCTCGAGACGCAGCTCGGGGTTGGCCTGCAGCGCCGCAACGGCCTCGTCGAGGGCCCGTGTCGCTTCCGGCCGCAGCGAGTAGCGGTCGAAGTCGAAGTGCACGTCCTCGAACACGAACTCCTTCACCGCCGGCTGGACGACCTGGATGTTCACCGTGTCGCTGGCCGTCTTGCCGTCCTGCGGACAGGTCACCGTCACCGTGACCGGCACGGTGCCGGGCTGCATCGGGGCCGTCCACGCGGTGGACTTGGCGGTCCGGTCGGCAAACGAGCCGGTCGGCGCCGACCAGGCGTAGGTCACCACGCAGCCGATCGACGACTGCGGCGTGGCCGTCACGGTCGAGATCTTGCCGACGTCAACCGTGCAGGGATCGCAATCGGCCTTGACGGTCAGCACGTGGTCCGCCACCACGGGCGGGGGCGGCGGCGGCGGCGGCGGCGCGACGTAGATGCGCACGCCGGGGTGGTAGCCGATCCGGAACTGGAAGCCGAGCGAGTCGCCCGTCTCGTCTTCGTAGTTGCCGAACTCGCTCCGGCCGTCCATCTTCACGCGGTAGTTCAGGCCGGCCCCGATGAACATCCCCGTGGGACGCTGCCAGGTCAGCCCGATCGACGCATTGAACGGGGAGTCGACGTTGGTGGTCGCCGGGGCGATCGAGCCATCGGCGCCGATGATCGTGCGCGAGAGCGTGACGGTGTCGTCCAGATACGCTTCGCCGTGCAGTTCCGCGGTCAGCCGCAGGTTCTTCCGGCTCGGGAAGCCCGCACCGACGCCCCAGCGGAAGCCGTTGCTCAACTCGACGTCGTCCGGGCTGCCGCGGAAGATCATCCCGCCGTAGCCGGAGAACTCCACGCGCTCGTTGACTTCCTTGCTGACGATGGCGTCGATGGCGAAGTCCATCTTGCCGGTGCCGACGCCTTCGCCGTCAGTCGGGTCGTCGCTCGCCGTGGGGACCTTCACCAGACCGCGCAGCGCGAAGGCGGCCGGCTGCTGACGCCACTGCGACGACAGGTTGACCTTGGCACCGAGCCAGAGGTCGCCGATCTGGTTGCCCGACCATCCGTCGTTCATGAACGGGTACTCGTTGGCCAGGCCGCCGCCCTGATTGCCGGTGAAGATCGGACGCACGTCGCGGTCGATCCGTCGGACGACATCGAAGGCGCCGAAGATCTCGGCGCGATCGCCGAGGCCGAAGCCGAGTGTCACGGGCCAGTTCGACACGTCCGTGAAGCCTGTGTTGAAGTCGAAGTTCACACGATATGCGCTCACCGACCACCGTCCTGCCGGCAGCACCTCGCCGGTCGGTACGAACCAGAGGCCTGTGTCCCCGCGGAACGTGGTCGTTCCCGGCCGCGTCTCCACAGCCATCGACACCGGCTGCTGGTCCATCGCCGGCTGGGTTGCCGCCGGCTGCTGATTCGTTGTCGGCTGACTCGTCGTCGAGCCGGTGGTTCCCGTCTGGGCTGACGCCGCCGCGGCACTTCCCAGCGCCACGATCATCGTCATCGCTACCCGTTTCAACATACGCACACGCCTCCGTCTCTGTCGCAACTACTGCTGTCCGCCGAATGCCCCGGGACCTGTGGGACCGGCAGAACCTTGCATGTTAGCAGCCCCGGTCTCTTCGACGAGACGCCCGCGGCCACCGCGGCTGATCTGGCCGCCCTTGCGGCCGGCCGAACGCGCTTCCTCCGAGGTCCACTCGTGAGCGGTCCCCTTCTGATGCGCCGCGCGGCCGCCCTTGCTCGCAATCTCCCGCTGCTTCTCGGGGGACATCGACGCGAATCCGCGACGTTCCTTGCGCTCTCCTGGCTCTCGACCCTTGGCAGCTTCATTCATGGTCAACTCTCACTGTACTGGCCCGCCTGTCACCCCTTGACCACGTACGGTGACGTGTTCGGCTCCGCCGGCGGATCCTGGACGGGCACGGGTTTGGGTTCGTCCGTAGGTGTTTCCGGAGCCTTCTCCGGGTCGTCGTGTGGCCGTGGATCCGGTCGCCCGGGCCCCTCTTCGGTTCGCATCATCTGCCGGCACACTCCCTCGGACGCGGTCTACCGCCGGGCTATCATCCAAACGCCGTGCCATGGCCGGGGTATCCAAACACGGCCGAGCCAGCCCGTAAGTCCATGAAAATCGGTTGGATAGCTCAGACCGCGTCGGCAGAAACGATCCCCCTGGAGCAATTCCCTACACCTACGCGACGCCACCATTTGGTAAACTGCCGCTCATGAGCGTCCCCGGCGGTCCGTCCCAGCCCACCCCGCCCGCCTCCGGCGGCCGGACCGTTTTCTGTCAGAAGTTCCAGAAAGAGATGCCCGGCCTCGGCACACAGCCCTGGCCCGGGGAACTCGGCCAGCGGATCTACGAGAACATTTCGGCCGAAGCCTGGAAGCTCTGGGAAGAGCGGATGAAGATGATCCTCAACGAGTATCGGCTCATGCCCTGGCAGAAAGAAGCCCAGGAACTCGTCAAGAAGCACATGGAGGATTTCTTCTTCGGGGAAGGGGCCGCACTGCCTCCGGGCTACGTGCCGCAACAGAGCAA
>JBBECO010000259.1:0-1871 GCA_040881785.1 Vicinamibacterales bacterium | reverse complement strand
TCACCGGCTCGCTCTGCCCGAACCCGAATTCAACAATGAGACGGCCGCCCTGCGCAAGGTGATCCGGCGCCTGGTGGAACAGCCGCTCGACGATCTCGAGACCGGTCGGCCCTCCGAACAACGCCTCGTGCGGCTCATAGCGGACGACGTCCTCCTGCAGGTGCGCCACGTCGGCGTCCGGGACGTACGGCGGATTCGCGACGATGAGGTCCGCGGACTCGGTGAGACCGTGAAGGAGGTCGCCCTGGCGGAAGGTGACGCGCGGCAGCACCCCGTGTCGCGCGGCGTTCCGGCGCGCCACGGCAAGCGCGGCGTCCGACGTGTCGATCGCCGTGACCCGGACCTGCGGCAGTTCCTGCGCGATCGACACCGCCAGGCAGCCGCTTCCGGTGCCCACGTCCACGACATGACGGCAGGGATGCTCGCGCGCAAAGGCCAGCGCCTCCTCGACAATGATCTCGGTCTCAGGACGGGGAATGAGCACGTCGCGCGTGACGTCGAAGTCGAGCCCCCAGAACTCACGCGATCCGACGATGTAGGCGACCGGCTCGAGGGCCTCGCGCCGCGCCAGCAGGACGTCAAGGCGCGCGGAGAAACCGTCGGGCTCAGGGTCGCGCGAGCGGGCGATGAGCGACCCGCGATCCCAGTCGAGCACGTGACGGGCGAGCACCTCCGCGTCGAACGCGGCGTCGAGCGGCGGAAGGCCTGCCGCTTCGAGCCGCGCGCGGGCGGCCGACAGCCGGTCGGCGACCGAGGGCATCAGGCGGCGTTCTCGCCGCCGGTCGCGTCCTTGAGCTTTTCGGAAGTGAAGTAGGTGACGGCCGCGTCGATCAGCTCGCCGAGGTCGCCATCGAGCGCCGCGGTCAACTGGTGCATGGTGTGGCCGATGCGGTGGTCGGTGATGCGGTTCTCGCGGAAGTTGTAGGTCCGGATCTTCTCGGACCGCTCGCCCGTGCCGACCTGCGTGCGGCGGTCCTTGGCGATCGCATCCTGCTGCTTCTGCATTTCGAGATCGTAGAGGCGCGCCCGCAGGACTTTCATGGCCTTCGCGCGGTTCTTGATCTGCGATTTTTCGTCCTGCTGCGACACGACGAGGCCGCTCGGGATGTGCGTGATGCGCACGGCGGAGTACGTCGTGTTGACGCTCTGACCGCCGGGTCCGCTCGAACAGAATGTGTCGATCCGCAGGTCCTTGTCGTTGATCTGGACGTCGACTTCCTCGGCCTCGGGCAGCACCGCCACGGTGGCGGTGGACGTGTGGATCCGGCCGCTGGCCTCGGTCACCGGCACGCGCTGCACGCGGTGCACGCCGCTCTCGTACTTCAGGCGGCTGTAGACGTTGCGCCCCTCGATGACCGCGATGACTTCCTTGATGCCGCCCGCACCGCTGTCGCTCATCGTCAGGACGTCGATCTTCCAGCCCTGGCGCTCGGCGTGCCGGGAGTACATCCGAAAGAGATCCGCGGCAAAGAGCCCCGCTTCGTCACCGCCCGTGCCGGCGCGGATCTCGAGCATGACGTTCTTGGCGTCATTCGGATCCTTCGGGATCAGCATGATCTTGATCTGGGCGAGCAGCTGGTCGCGGCGGGCCTGCAGCGGCTGAATTTCCTCCTGCGCGAGGTCGCGCATGTCCGGATCCTTCAGCAGCTCCTCGGCCCCCTCGAGCTCCCGCAGCACCGTCTTGTAGTCGCGGAAGGCCTCGACGAGCGGCTGGAGCTCCGCGACGATCTTCGAATGGGAACGGAACTTCGCCGTATCGGCCTGGACGGCTTGCGTGCCCATCTCGGCCATCAACTGCTCGTACTGGGCCTCGAGGGCCGTGAGTTTGTCGAAAATCATCTTTTGGGGGGGGGGGGGGGGGGGGCGTCGGG
>JBBECO010000258.1:26670-60431 GCA_040881785.1 Vicinamibacterales bacterium | reverse complement strand
CCGTCACTAGCTTTGGACGCTGATTCCTGCGGAATGGACGTTCCTACCGGACGTAGTACCCATCGCGAGCCCGGACTGACACCCCCGGCTTCTTCACCCGCACCGAGATCGACCGCCATTCGTTCGCCCCCGCGACGGGGACCCGGGACGGCGAATACCCGAGCAGATATTGCTCGCGCAACTGCGCGGCGATGGTCGCCAGCGTCTCGTCGAGCCCCTGCAGGTCGCGGGCATGATACGACCGCCCGCCGGTCAGCGTGGAGAGTTCGGCGAAGAGCGGCGGCCGGAGTTTTCCGAGGGCAATCGGATACACGATGACGTTGGAGCGCCGCGCCCGCTCGATGGCGTCAGCCGCCGAAGCCTCGCTGTAGCGGTCGTCACCATCCGACAGGATCACGAGCGCCCGTCGTCCGCGGGAGCCGTCCACGGTATCGATGGCGGCCAGAATCGAGTCGTGCAGCGTCGTCGTGCCCCAGGCGCTCAAGGCATCGACCGCGGCGATCTGCTGGGGGCGCGGACTCCCCGCCTTGGCGACGACCTCGACGCGGCTGCTGATGCCGACGACGAAGACTTCGTCCTCGGCGCGCAGGGCGCCCAGGAAGTTCCGGGCCGCGCGCTTCACCGCCGCCAGGGGCGGGCCCGCCATGCTGAAACTGTGATCGAGCGCGAGCGCCACGGTCAGGGGAAAGTCGCCGGCGGTGAACGCCGAAATCGTCTGCGGCGCGCCGTCTTCGAGCACCTCGAAGTCCTCGAGTTGCAGCCCCCGGACCGGCTGGCCGGAGGCGTCCACGACGCTGGCGTAGACCTCCACGGCGCTGACGCCGGAGGTGAACTGGACAGGGTCGTAACTGGTGGCTTCCGCCTTCAGGCGGAAGGAGTCCCCCAAAACTCCCAGGGCCAGGACGAGGACAAACAGACTCAGCCGCCACAGGGTGATAAGATTGCCCCTGTTTCCACCGTCACAAGGAGTCATCATGTTCGGACCCATCGGGATTCCCGAGCTCATCATCATTCTCGTCATCATCCTGCTCCTCTTCGGAGCAAGCCGGCTGCCTGAAATCGGCCGCGGGCTTGGCAAAGGCATCAAGAACTTCAAGGAGTCGACCAAGGACGAAGACCGCCGGGACTGACGCGGGCTCCCGCATCAGGACCGCTGTTTCTTCGCGCCCCGCTCCTGCCTCCCTGGTCTCTGCTTCCGTTTCCCGCCCTTCGCCCCGCGCAGGTGCGCCTCACGCTTCGGCTGCATGCGGCTTCGCCGCGGTCCCCGGTTGTCCTCCGACTCCCGGACCCGCTCCAGGATTTCCGACAGCCCCAGGTCCACCTGCCGCCGCTCCATGTCCACCTTGATCACCTGCACGGTGACACGGTCACCCAGCCGATAGACCTTCCCGGTGTTCTCGCCCTTCAACAGGTGCGACCGCTCGACGAACCGGTAGTAATCGTCGGCCATCGTCGAGACGTGGACCATCCCCTCGACGAAGTGCTGGACCAGCTCGATGTACAGGCCGAAGGCGCTGACGCCGGTGACGTAGCCGTCGAACTCGTCGCCGACCTTGTCGGCCATGAAGCGGACCTTCTTCCACTGCACGAGCTCGCGCTCGGCATCGGCGGCGCGCCGCTCGCGCTCGGAGGTGTGCCGCGCGATCTCCGGCATGTCCTCGACGAGCTGGTCCTGCCGCTCCTGGTCCATCAGCTTGAGCCGCGACTCGCGCAGCGTGCGATGGACGACGAGATCGGGATAGCGCCGGATCGGCGACGTGAAGTGCGTGTAGCTGTCGGCCGCCAGGCCGAAGTGCCCCAGATTCTCCGGGTCGTACCGCGCCTTCTGCATCGTCCGCAGCATGAGGAACGCGATCGGCTTCTCCTCGGGCGTGCCGCGCATGCGCGTCACCAGCTTCTGGAAGTGCTTCGGCTGCACGCCGTCCGGATCCGCGGCCAGACTGTAGCCGAGCGTGCCGATGAACTCTTCGAACTCGGCGACCTTCAGTGGATCCGGCGTCTCATGGATCCGGTACAGCGTCGGCACGGCATGCTGATTCAGGTGATCGGCGACCGTTTCATTGGCCACCAGCATGAACTCTTCGATCAGGCGGTGTGCGATGTTCCGCTCGAGGGCGATGATCTGCTCCACCATCCCCTCGTCGTCGAGGACGATCTCGGGCTCCTTCAGGTCGAAGTCGATCGAGCCGCGACGGCGGCGCCGCATGTTCAGGATCTCGAACAGCTCGCGCATCGTCTCGAAGAACGGCACGAGCGGTTCGTATCGCGCCGTCACCTCGGGATCCCTGTCGGTGATGATGGCGTTGACGTCCGTGTACGTCATGCGCTCGTTGCTGTTGATCACGCCGTCGTGCAGCTCGTAGCGGACGACCGTCCCCTTGCCATCGATCTCCATCAGGCACGACTGGACCAGCCGGTCGATATGCGGGTTCAGGCTGCACAGACCGGTCGAGAGCTCCGACGGGAACATGTGGACGGCGCGCTCGGGGAAATACACGGACGTCGCGCGGTCGTACGCCTCTTCGTCGAGCGCGCCGCCTTCGCGCACGTAATGCGCCACGTCGGCAATGTGGACGCCCAGCCAGTAATTCCCGTTCGGCAGTTTCTCGAGCGTGATGGCGTCGTCGAAGTCGCGCGCCGTCTCGCCGTCGATCGTCACCGTCGTCCAGGGGCGGAAATCCGTGCGCCCCTTGAGGTCCTTCTCACGGACGACCGTTCCGAGCTTCGCCGCTTCCGCAACCGCTTCTTCGCTGTGCTCGTCGGGGATGCCGTACTTGCGGATGATGATCTCGGTGTCCACACCGGGCTCGTCGATGTCGCCGAGGACCTGGGTGACGCGGCCGAGCGGCCCGCGCGCCGGCGTGGGCCACCGCGTGATCTCGACGAGCACCATGTCGCCGGGCTTCGCCTCCCCTTCCTCGCCGCCCGGGATCGTGACGTCCATGATCAGGCGGCGGTCGAACGGCACCACGAAGCCGAATCCGGAGCTCTCCATGTCGAACCTGCCGACGATCGTCGTCGAACCGCGCTCGAGGATGCGCAGGATCCGGCCTTCCGCGCGGCCGTCGCTGCCGACGCGTTCGACCCTGGCGACGACGCGGTCGCCGTGCATGGCCTGGTTCAGATTGCTCCCGGCGATGTACAGGTCCCCCTTCCAGCCGCTCTCACCGCCGCCTTCGGAGGAGACGAAGCCGAAGCCTCTCGGGTGGGTCGTGATCTTCCCGACCACGAGGTTCATCCGGTCCGGCAGGCCGTAGCGGTTGCCCCGGGTTTCGACCAGGCTCCCGCTGCGCGTCAGCTCCTTGAGCAGCTTCGTGAGGGTGGCGCGCTGTTCCCGGGGTATCTTGAGGCGCTGCTGCAGCTCCCGCGGCGTCGCGGGGTGCTCCATCTTGTCCCGGATCAGTCGGAGGAGCTGTTCGTGGTTCAACATCATAGGAATCTTACTGTGGGGGCAGCCCATAAAGGGCTGCGCTACACGTCACGGCCGGTGGGGGCAGCCCATAAAGGGCTGCGCTACACGTCACGGCAGAAATCCCAACACCGATTCCCGACGTGTCGCGCAGCCCTTTATGGGCGGCCCGGAGCGCAGATTTTCCAACCTTCGTCCCTGTGGCTGAGTCTACAAAGCGTGTGACGGGTTCCCTGGAGGTCAGCGACCTCGACCTCGTGCGGCTGGCCCAGGCCGGCGATGCGGAGGCGTTCGGCGAACTCGTCGAACGCAACCGGCGGGCGGTCTTCCGCGCGGCGCTCGCCGCCGTCGGCTCTCCCACGGAGGCCGAGGACGTGGCGCAGGAGGCATTCGTGACGGCCTGGCGAAAGCTGGACGGGTTCCGCGGTGAGTCGCAGTTCCGCACGTGGCTGCTCTCGATCACCTGGCGGAAGGCCATCGACCGGCGTAAGACGATCAGCCGGTGGCTGAAGCTCGCCGCCTCCTCTTCGCGCGACGAGGCCGGCGACGACATGTTCGACATCATCGAGCGCGTCCCCGCCACCGGGCGCCCGCACGACGAGGTGATGGCGTCGAACGAACTGCAGCGCGACGTCCGCACGCTGATCGGGACGCTGCCGCGGAAACTCCGCGACGCGCTCCTCCTCGCGGGCACCGGCGAGCACACCTACGACGAAATCGGTCAGTTGCTGGGAGCGCCGGTCGGCACGGTGAAGTGGCGGGTGGCCGAAGCGCGGCGCGTGCTGAAGCGGAAGCTGACCGCGATGGGATATGCGAATGAGTAACTACGACGCACCCGGATCGCTCGACGGCGCCATCGACGACGCCGTCCGCGACATGATGCAGGTGGACCCTCGGCCGGGTCTGCGCCAGCGCGTCGCGGGATCGATCGGGGCCCGGCCCCAACAGCGCGCGCGGCTTCGACTCGGATTCGCGTGGGCGGCCTCGTTAGCGGTCGTCGCCATCGTGAGTGTGCTGCTCTTCCGATCCCCGGAGCCGTCGCAGCCAGCACATCCCCCACAGGTGGCCGTGGCCCCCCCTGCGGTTCCAGCGCCCGCCCAGGTTGGACCGCAGGCGGTGGAAGCGCGCCGCACGGCGCCGCCGCGCGTGACGCAACGGCGCGACCCCGCGCCGGAGTCGATCTTCGGCCCGCGCGCGAACCGCGTGGCCGCGGCAAGTGTGGCGCCCTCCGTGCCCGCCACGCCGGCCCCGGCCGACGCGGACGCGATCGTGGACCTGCCGCCGATTCCCTGGGCGTTGCCGCGGATCACGCCGATCGGCGTGGCCCCGATCCACGTGACGCCGATCGCCATCACACCCCTGTCCGTCAGCGCCCTTTCACATCGCAGATGAGGAGATCCATGCAGAGACGCTACGCCATCGCCATCCTGCTCGCCGCGCTTGCCGTCGCGGCACCGCATGCACAGGGGGTGCAGACGACGGCCGACACGCCGAAGACGGCCACGGCGCCGCAGGGTGCACCGGGACAACCGGTGAACATCAAAGTAGACCTCACCATCACCGACCAGACAGGGTCGGGCGAGCCGCTCCGGAAAGTGGTGACCATGCTCGTGGCCGATCGGGAGATCGGCAGCATCCGCAGCAGCGGCAGCGTGCGCAATTCGCGGCGCGTCCAGATCAACGTGGACGTGCGGCCGCAGATCCTGCAGTCCGGCGCGGTCCGCGTGATGCTGGGGCTCGAGTACAACCCGGGCACGCTCGGCAACGACGCGCCGACCGAGTGGTCGTCACTCAACGAGCAGCTCGGCGTGGTGCTGCAGTCAGGGAAACCGCTGGTGGTGTCTCAGGCGGCCGACCCGGCGTCGGACCGGAAGATCACGGTGGAGCTCACGGCGACGCTCTTGAAATAAGAAAACTGCCAACTACGCAACGCCCAACTCCCAACAACTCCCAATCTGGAGTTTGGAAGTTGGGAGTTGGGAGTTGGGCGTTGAGAAGTTGGAAGTTGGCAGCGCGCCAGCGCTGCCCCTAGCGCTCGGTCGCCACCCTGATGGCTTCGAGCGCCTGGCCGGCCCTGGAGTTGGCGGCGGGATCGAGTTGCCCGGCAAGCTGCTGGGCCTCGTCGAGGTGCCGGAGTGCGGCATCGATGCTCAGGGCCGCCTCGTTCTTCCCGTCGTCCTGCAGCCGGTCTTTCACTCGCCGCAGTGTCGTCTTGGCGTCTTCGAATCGACGGGAGGCATCACCGAAGTTGTTGTTGTAAAGACTCACCCTGGCGTCGAGCAACGCGCCGCGAGCGTCCGCAAGATCCAGCTGGTGGTGCGAATCCTCGAGCGCCGTCTCCACGGTCCAGCGCCCGGCTGCGCCCCAGGCGTAGCCGAGGCCGAGCGTGACGATCAGGGCGACAAGGGCGATGAGGGAAAGGCGGCCGCGCATCATGCTCTCCATTCTACGCACGGACGCGCGTGCGCGCGGGCTCAATTCAGCTGTTTGGGATCCGACCAGCCTGACAGACCCGTCACGGCATTGAACTGCCGGAGCAGCCGGCCGATCAACTGGTCGGCATCGGCCTTCTCGCAGAGCGCTTCGAGCCGCGAGATCACCCGGGCCAGGGCTTCGTCCGCGTCACTGATCGCCCGCTCGGAAAAATACTCCCGCTGCCGCGCGAGACACTCGCGATGCTTGAGGAATTCGGTGCGGTAGAAATCTGAGAGGTCCGGGACAGAGGAGATCGAAACCCGACGGGGGCTGACGTGTGTCATGCGACTCCTCGCGTGGATCATGGGGATGAGTCGAGTGTAATCGCGAGGCGTGAAGCTGTCAACGCCCTACCGGACACGGCGCGCCACGACGTACCCGGCAACGCACCCGAGCAGCATCCCCCCGGCGAGCAGGACGGCCGCCATCGGCACTGGCAAAAATGTAAGCGCCTCGAACTTTCCCCGGACGAGATAGAAGGTGACGGCCAGCGCGGCGAGCGCCAGCGCGGCGCCGAGCCCCCCTTGCAGGATGCCTTCGGCCACAAACGGCCCGCGCACGTAGGCAAACGGCGCCCCGACGAGCTGCATGATTTCAATCTCGTCGCGCCGCGCCGCCGCGGTCATCCGGACGACGTTGCCGACGGTCATCGCAGCCGCCAGCGCCAGCATGGCGACAATCCCCACGGCGACGAGGCGTCCGCCGCGGACGACAGTGTTGAGGCGCGTCAGCCACTGCCGGTCGTAGCGGACGTCGGTCACCCCCGCCATGGCTGACAGTGCCGCCACCAGGCCGTCCACGGCCCCGGTGGCCTCGCGGACGTCCGGCCTCAGCTGCAGCTCGAAGGAGGCGGGGAACGGGTTGTCCTCGAGCGTGCCCGCCGTGGCCGCCAGGTCGGGAAAATCGGTCTGGAAGCGCGCCAGCGCCTGCGCTTTTGACACGTATTCGCGCCGTGCCGCGAGTCCGCTCGCCGCGGCCATCTCGTCGATGCGGGCGAGCTGCCCGGCGGTCACGCCGTCGTGCAGGTAGACCGACAGCTCGGCCGATTCGCTCCAGCGATCGACGACGCGCTGAAAATTCGCGTTGGCCACGAGAAAGAAGCCGAGCACGAAAATGCCCGTGGCGATCGTGAGGATCGCCAGCGCCGAGGCGCCGCGGCCGCGCCACAGGCTGGCCGCCGCCTCCGAGAAGAAATAGCGCAGGGCGTGCATCAGGTGATCTCGACGATCTGCCCGTGATCGAGCGTGACGGACCGCCGGCCGACGCGCCGGATCAACTCGCGGTCGTGCGTGGCGACAACGACCGTGGTGCCGCGCGCGTTGATTTCGCGGAACAGGTTCATGATCTCGAGCGAGAGATCGGGATCGAGGTTCCCCGTCGGCTCGTCGGCCAGGATGATCAGCGGATCGTTGACGATCGCGCGCGCGATCGCCACGCGCTGCTGTTCACCGCCCGAGAGCTCCAGCGGATAGGCCGTCATGCGGTGCTGCAGGCCGACCCACTTCAGCACCTGAAACGTGCGCCGCTGCTGCTGCGACGCGGGGATCCCGAGCACACGCGGCACGAATGCGACGTTCTCGAGGAGGGTCTTCTTCGGCAGCAGCTTGAAGTCCTGAAAGACGAAGCCCACCGACCGGCGGTAGGCCTGCACCTGTCGCGGGGTGAGGTCGGCGAGATTGCGGCCACCGACCATGAGCTGGCCGTCGGAGGGCACGTCGCGGCGCAGGAGCAGCCGGAGCAGCGTGGACTTCCCGGCGCCGCTCGGCCCCGTCAGGAAGACGAAGTCTCCCTTGTCGATGCGCAGCGACAGGTCCCGCAGGGCGTAGACGCCGCGCGCGTAGGTTCTCGAGACGCGATGGGCTTCAATCATTGGTCAGGCCGGTGAACCGTGAAGGCCTGAATGGAAAATGGGAAATGGGAAATGGGAAAGCCCACTCGATTACCGCATTTTCCCATCTTCCATCTCCCATTTCCCATCGGCAGGACCCGCTCTTTCACGATCCTGCCAGCATCTGTCGCACCGCCGCCGACACCTTGCCGGGGTCCGCCCGTCCGTCGCTGGCCTTCATCACCTGCCCGACGAGAAATCCGAACGCCTGCCGCTTGCCGGCCCGATACTGCGCGACCGGGCCGGGATGGCGGGCCAGCGTCTCGCGCACGAGCGCCGCAATCGCCTCGTCGTCATCCACCCGCGTCAGCCCGCTGGCGGCCACGATCGCCTCGGCGTCGCCGCCCGTGGCGCACATCTGCTCGAACACCTGTTTCGCAGTCGGCCCGGTAATCCTGCCCGACTCGACGAGGCGAATCAAGCCCGCCAGGGCCTCGGGGCTGATCCGCAGCCCCCCGATCGTCGCGCCCGCGGCATGAAGACGGCCGAGCACGTCGCCCATGATCCAGTGGCTCGCGGCCCTGGGGCTGCCGGAAGCCGCGGCCGTGGCTTCGAAGTAGTCCGCCAGCGCCGGCGACTGCGTCAGCACGCCGGCGTCGTAGGCCGGAAGGCCGTACTGCCGCATGAACCGCTCACGGCGCTGCTCGGGAAGTTCCGGTATCGCCTGGCGGATCGTGTCGATCCACGCCGGCTCCAGCACGAGAGGGGGCAGGTCGGGCTCGGGGAAATACCGATAGTCCTGTGCCTCTTCCTTGCCGCGCATCGACATCGTCCGTCCGGTCGCCGAGTCCCACAACCGTGTCTCGGGCTCCACGGGCAGTCCGCGGCCGAGGCGTTCGAGCTGGCGCTCGACCTCGAACGCCAGCGCCCGCTGCACGTAGCGGAACGAGTTGATGTTCTTGATCTCGGTCTTCACGCCGAGCGGCGCCGCCGGATCGGGCCGGACCGACACGTTGGCGTCACAGCGCAGGCTCCCCTCCTCCATGCTGCCGTCGCTGACGCCGAGTGCGACGAGCACGTCACGGATCCTCGCGAAGCAGGCGGCCGCCAGCGCGGGCGAGTCGATCTCGGGCGCCGTCACGATTTCGATGAGCGGCACGCCGCTGCGATTGAAGTCGATCGCCGTCCCGGCGTCACCGGCGTGCAGAGACCTGCCGGCGTCTTCCTCCAGGTGGAGCCTGGCGAGCCCCACGCGGGCGGGCCTGCCCGGCGCGTCCACCGTCACGGCCCCGCCGGTGGCCAGCGGCTCGTCGTACTGCGAGATCTGGTAACCCTTGGGCAGGTCCGGGTAGAAGTAGTGCTTGCGCGCGAAGCGCGAGACGGGATGGAGGGTGCAGTCGAAGGCGAGGGCGGCGCGGACGGCCAACTCGACGGCCTTGCCGTTGAGCACCGGCAGCGCGCCCGGCAGCCCCAGGCAGACCGGGCAGACGTGCGTATTAGGCGCCGCACCGAACGCGGCCGAACATCCGCAGAAGATCTTGCTGGAGGTCCGCAGCTGCGCGTGAACCTCCAGCCCGATGGTGGTGAACACTTGCAATGCTGAATGCTACTCCGGGGGAGAGCATTGCACGTTACAGTTTCGGTCCTGCCGCGATCACGTCGGCCGACGCTTCGACCTCGAACGACTTGAAGTTCTCGATGAACATCCCGGCGAGCCTGGCTGCCTGCGCGTCGTAGTCGGCCGGGTTCTCCCAGGTGTTGCGCGGGTTGAGCACGTCCGACGGCACGCCCGGCACCGACTGCGGCACGTCCAGGTTGAAGAACGGGTCGGTCTTGTACTCGACCGCGTCGAGATCCCCGGCGAGCGCCGCCTTGATCATGGCGCGCGTGTGCGCGATCTTCATGCGCGCGCCCACGCCGTAGGGCCCCCCCGTCCAGCCGGTGTTGACGAGCCACACGCGCGCATCGTGGCGCGCGATGCGTTCCCCGAGGAACTTCGCGTACACCGTCGGGTGGAGCACCATGAACGGCGCGCCGAAACAGGTACTGAAGGTGGCCCTGGGTTCCGTGACCCCCTTCTCGGTGCCGGCCACTTTCGCGGTATAGCCCGACAGGAAGTGATACATCGCGCCGGCCGGCGACAGCCGCGCGATCGGCGGCAGCACGCCGAACGCATCGGCGGTCAGCATCACGATGTTCTTTGGATGGCCGGCCTGCCCCGACGGCACGGAGTTGTCGATGAATTCGAGCGGATACGCGCCGCGCGTGTTCTCGGTCAGCGACGCATCGTCGAGGTCGAGATGGCGCGTGCCGGCATCCATCCGCACGTTCTCGAGCACCGTCCCGAACCGCCGCGTGGTCGCGTAGATCTGCGGTTCGGCCTCCGCCGAGAGCTTGATCATCTTCGCGTAGCAGCCCCCCTCGATGTTGAAGACGCCCGCTTCGCTCCACCCGTGTTCGTCGTCGCCGATCAGCTGGCGCTCGTGGTCGCTCGAGAGCGTCGTCTTGCCGGTGCCCGACAGCCCGAAGAACAGCGCGACGTCGCCGGCAGGCGCCACGTTGGCCGAGCAGTGCATCGACAGCACGTTGCGCAGCGGCAGCAGGTAGTTCATGACGGTGAAGATCGACTTCTTGATCTCGCCGGCGTAGCTCGTGCCGCCGATCAGCACCAGCTTCTTGGCGAAGTTCAGCAGGACGAACACTTCCGAGTTCGTGCCGTGCGCCTTCGGATCCGCCGTGAGTCCCGGCATGTCGATGACGGTGAACTCCGGCGTGTGCACCGGACCGCCGGCGGCGCCGGGCACGTCGATGAACATGTGCTTGGCGAACAGGCTGTGCCAGGCCTGCTCGGTGATGATGCGGACCGGCAGGCGGTACCGCGGATCCGCGCCCGCGTAGCAGTCCTGCACGAACAGCTCCTTGCCTTCGCAGTAGTTGAGCATCCGCTGATGCAGCGCGTCGAAGTGCGCGGCTTCGATCGGCCGGTTGACCTTGCTCCACCAGACCTTGTCTTCGCTCGAGGGCTCGCGGACGATGAACTTGTCGTTCGGCGAGCGCCCGGTGTGCTGCCCCGTGCGGCAGACGAGCGGTCCGTCGACCGAGATCAGGGCCTCGCGGCGGCTCACCGCCTCTTCGTAGAGCGCCGGGGTGCTCAGGTTCCAGTAGACGCGCGCGACGTTAGTGATGCCATGGCCTTCGAGGCCGGTCTCCTGCTGCTGCGCCTGTGCCATTGTTCCTCGCTCTCATCGCCCCCCGCCCGGGGATCGTATAAAGACGCACCCTGCCGGGTGAGCCGGAATGAGTGTAACGATGAATCGTACCGGCTTGAATGGCGGGAAGTCAACGGAAGGCCGCGAGCACGACAGGGTCGAACTGCGAGCCGGCAGCGCGCTCGAGTTCGCGCATCGCCGCGGCGGCCGGGAGGGGCTCCCGGAAGGGGCGCGGATGGGTCATGGCGTCGAACGCATCGGCCAGGCCGATCACCCGCGCGCCGGCCGACACGATCGCGGCGGGCACGCCACGCGGATAGCCGCGTCCGTCCATGCGCTCGTGCGCATCGCGGACGAGCGGCGCGGCGGCCGCGAGAAACGGCACCTGGCCGAGGATCCCGGCGCCGACGGCCGGAAAACGGCGGACCACCTGACGTTCCTCGGCGGTCAGCGGCGCGGGCTTGCGCAGAATGGCCTCGGGCAGCGCCAGCTTCCCGATGTCATGGAGCAGCGCGGCGCGACCGAGGACGTCGAGCGCCGGCCGATCGAAGCCGAGGCGCGCCGCCGTGGCTCGCGCCGTGCGCGCGACACGCACCCCGTGGCGGTGGACCTCGCGGTCCCCGAGGGCCAGCGCCAGCAGCATCCCCTCCACCGCCTCGTCGTCATGGATCACGAGGCGGCGCACGGCAGCCTCGAGGCGCGCTTCGCGCGCCGCGAGGTCGCGCTCGAGCGCGTCGCGCCAGCGACGGGCCTGCCGCGCGGTCTCGTGCCACTCGAGCGCACGCTGCACGGCGTCGCGCAGCCGGTCGCGGTCGAAGGGTTTGACGAGGTAGTCGAGCACGCCGTGCCGCATGCTCTCCACCGTCACCGCGACGTCCTGCACGCCGCTCGCGATGATGACGGCGGTCTCGGGAAATCGCTCCCGGATGCGCGCGGCCAGCCACAACCCGTCGTGGCCCGGCATCCGGACATCGCACACCGCCACCGCCGCGGGTTCAGCCTCCAGCCGTCGCAATGCCTCGGCGGCGCCGCGGACCGACATCACCGCGTGGCCCTTCGCCTCCAGCCACCGCACCAGCAGCAGGCGCACGCTGTCCTCGTCGTCCACGACCAGCACCCGCCGGCTGTGCGCGGGCCGCGCGTCGGCATCGGCCGGCGGCGGACGCCAGATGGTTCCTGCCGGCATCAGGCTTCCAGCGACGAGGACCAGCCGCGCGCCATTCCAGAGGACGGCGGAGCCCGGCGTGTGATCGTGGACGACAGATCCAGGCGCTCGATACGGCGATACAACGCGCGCCGGCTCAGGCCCAGCATGCGGGCGGCCGTCTTCTTGTTCCCGCCGGCGCGCGCCAGCGCGCGCTGAATGTGATCGCGTTCCACGGTGGTCAGCAGCTCCGGGTCCCCCGCGGCCGCACCGGCCGGCACGGGCGCTCCGGACCCCGAGGGCAGCGGGACGGGCTGCGCAAAGACCAGACTGCCCAGGTCGCGCTCCCCGATGAACTCCCCCTCGGCGAGCATGCACGCCCGCTCGATGACATTCCGCAGCTCCCGGACGTTTCCCTGCCAGGGCGCGGCCGCGAGCACACGCTCGGCCCCGGCCGTGAGACCGATCAACGGCTTCTGCAGCCGCTCGCTCGTGGCGCGCACGAACGCCGCCGTCAGGTACGGCACATCTTCCCGGCGATCGCGCAGCGGCGGGAGCACCACTTCGACGACGTTGAGGCGGTAGTACAGGTCGCTGCGGAACCGTCCCGCGGCCACCTCCTGCCGGAGGTCGCGATTGGTCGCGGCCATGACCTGGACATTGACCCGGCGCGGCTCGAGCGAACCGACCCGGTGGGTCTCGCCGAGCTCCAGGACGCGCAGCAGCTTGGCCTGCACGCTCGGCGGCAGCTCCCCGACCTCGTCGAGGAACAGCGTGCCGCCGTCGGCCAGCTCGAAGAACCCCCTCTTGTGGTCCGTGGCGCCGGTGAACGCGCCGCGCACGTGGCCGAACAACTCGCTCTCGAAGAGCGTCTCGACCACAGCCGAACAGGTCATCGTCACGAACCGCCGCCCACGCCGCGGGCCGAGGGCGTGCAGCGCCCGCGCCACCAGCTCCTTGCCGGTGCCGGTCTCGCCGCTGATGAGCGCCGTCCGCACGTGCGGCGCCAGCCGTCGGATCATCCCGAAGAGGTCCTGCATGGCGGGGCCGCGGCCGATCATCCCGCAGAACTCGAGCTGTCTGGCGACATCCTGCTCGATCGAGAACACCGCCCGCCGGCGATCGGCATCCTCACGCACCGCGGAGAGCAGCCGCTCGAGCCGCGTGAAATCGAACGGCTTGGTCAGGTAGTCGAGCGCTCCGAGCTTGATGGCCTCGACCGCCGTCTCCACCGAGGCATAGCCCGTCATGAGAATGGCCTGCGTGTTCGGGCTCGTGTCCCGGATCGTCCGCAGCACGTCGAGGCCGCCGACATCGGGCATCCGCAGATCCACCATGACCAGGTCGGCGCGCCGCGCCTCCAGACATGCGATCGCCTCCGCGCCACTCGAGCACGTGACGACCTCGAAACCTGCGCGGGCGGCGAACCGGCCCACAGTATTCAGAATGGCCTGCTCGTCGTCCACGACGACGAGGACCGGTCGTTGTACCGTCATACACTCTCCTTCAACACCGCGCGAATGGCGGACCGGAGTCCGCGCAGCTCGAACGGCGGCGTCAGCAGGGCCGCCGCTTCCGAGACACCGAAGTTCTCGACCCGGACGTCTTCGCCCCGGCCGAGCATGATCAGGGGCGTCCTGGCGGCATCGCCGTCGCGGGCCGCGCGCCAGCCGGCACGATCACCGGCGATGATGCCGCTGTCGATCAGCAGCGCCTGGAATCGACCGGCCGCGTACTGGTCGAGCGCGGCGGCCGACGAGCCCACCAGGGTGACCTGATAGCCCCACGCGTCCAGGGCAGCCGCGACCGTCTCGTGCTCTGCCCCCTCGCCATGGGCCACCAGGACCCGGGCCGCGAACGGGTCGGACTCCACGCGCGCCGGCAGGCGGAGCGTGAACGTCGTGCCTGCCCCTTCCCTGCTCGCAACCACGATCTCGCCACCGTGGTCGCGCACGATCCCGTAGCAGATACTCAGACCGAGGCCGGTGCCCGTGCCGACGTCGCGGGTCGTGAAGAATGGATCGAAGATGCGCGGCAGCGCCGCCGCGTCGATGCCATGCCCCGTGTCGGCGACGACGAACTCGACGGCCGCGGCGTCGTCGGCCAACCGCGTCCCGACCCGCAGGCAGCGACGCGGACCGCCGTGCATCGCATGCTCCGCGTTGAGCACCAGATTGAGCAGCGCCTGCTGGAGCTGGTTGCCGTCCACCATGACCGGCGGCAGGCCCGGGGCGAACTCGCGCTCGAGGGTCACGCCGCCGCTGCGCAGCGCGAACTCACGGAGCGCCAGGACGCCTTCGAAGAGGTCGGCGGCGTCATGGAGCGTCCGGGCGGCGGCCTGACGGCGCGCGAAGGCGAGCAGGTTGCGGACGATCCGCGCCGCGCGCTCCGCTTCTTCGACGATCCGCCGGAGGTCTGCGGCGAGGCCGTCGGGCGTCCGCGCCGCCGCGTCGGCGCGCGCGAGGTCTTCCTCGAGCAGCTGCGCGTAGCCGATGACGCTGGTGAGCGGGTTGTTCAACTCGTGCGCGACACCCGCCACCAGCTGCCCGATCGCCGAGAGCTTCTCCGCCTGCAGCAGCTGGGCCTGCGTGTTCTTCAGCTGGACGAGCGCGGCCATCAAGCGGCGGTTGGCGGACGCGAGCGCGTCGCTCATCACCCGCATGCGGCGCGCGCCGGCGCGCTCCGCGGTGACGTTCGTGGCCAGCTGCACGACGGCGGCCTCGGCGCCGCCGGTGGCCATCGGGAAGGTCGTGACGGAGAAGATCTGTCCGTCGGGGTGGGTGACCTCCGTCTCGGCGGGCGCCGAGGTGGCGAGCCCGACGGCGCACGCGGGGCATCCGCCGCCGCAGAAGCCGACCTCCCCGCAGGCGAGGCCCGGCAGCGTGACCACGTCCCGGCGCAGGTGCCGGGCCAGCGCGCCGTTGCCACGGAGGAGCCGCCCACCGGCGGCGAACACGCCGATCGGGTCCGCGATCGCATCGAAGGTCTGCTCCCACTCGCGCTTGGCGCGCTGCACGGCGGCGTGCAGTCTGGCGTTCTGGACGGCCACGCCGATCTGTCCGGCGATCGTCGTGAGCAGCCGCTCGTGCGCGGCGTCGAAGCGTCCCGGGACGGCGTCACACACACTCATGGTCCCGATCAGCTCGTCGGCGACGACAATGGGGACCGCAATGGTGCTGCGCACCGGAAGCGCCGCCGCGTCGTCGGGGGAGAGATGCTGCCCCAGGTCGTCGATGACGACCGGGCGCCCCGTGGCGATCACCTGCTCGCTCGGCCGCGGGTAGGCACCGCCGTTGGCGGTCCACAGGGTGCGAATCGTGGTCTCTCCGAGGAGTGCGGCCAGTTCGAAGGCGCCCGTCGCGGCATCCTTCAGCCGCACCGCGATCGCCTGCACGCTGAGCGCGGCCATCAGCCGGTCCAGGGCGCCGGCCAGCACGTCCTCCACGTCCAGCGAGTGCGCGATGCGATCGGCGACCTCGTTGATCGTCTGCAGCTCGAACATCATCCGGCGGTTGTGCAGCGTCATGCGCCGGTGCGCCGCCGCGCGCTCGATCGTCGCGAGCAGGTGCCCGATGTCGAAGGGCTTCAGGACGTACGCGAACGCCGACAGCTCGTAGGACTGGATCGCCGAGCTGATCGACGAGTTGCCCGACATGACGACCACGCCGGTATCGGGACAGGTGTCGTGCATCAGCCGCAGCAGATCGAATCCCGATTCGGGACCCAGTCCCAGATCGACCAGGGCGACATCGAAGGTTTCGCGCGCCAGCCACTCACGCGCCGTCGACAGTGAGGCCGCGCGGGTGACGCGCATGCCGCGCGCGTCCGCCGCCTCGGCCAGCACGGCAGACAGGTCGCGGTTGTCTTCGACGAGGAGCAGGCGCACGCCGTGAAGGGCCGCAAGGTGCGCGCCGTCCGCACGCGGCACGTCACACGGGTGCAAGCCCGTGAGCACGCAGCAGTTGCCCGGTCGAGGGGGACGGGATGACACGCGGAGGTGGACGGCGGGTTGCAGCGGTGAAACGTCGGAACGTTTCAGGGGTGAAACAGATCACCAGGATCCGGAAGACCGGATCCTGATGATGGTAGATCCCATTTCCCATGCAGGCCGTCCTCTTTTCAGCGGCCTGCTACGGTTCGGCGCCGTCGATCTGGTGCTTCTTCATCAGCCGCCACATCGTCGTCCGGCTCACCTGCAGGTCGCGCGCGGCCACGGCGATCTCTCCTCCGCTGCGGGCGAGTGCCGCGAGGAGCATCTCGCGCTCGGCTCGCTCGCGCGCGGCGGTGACCGTGCCTTCCGGCGCCTCCGCGTCCGCGCGAGGCGCGGTGAGATGTTCGGGAAGGTCCGCGCGATCGAGTACGGCCCCGGGCGCGACGGCGATCGCGCGCTGCAGGATGTGCTCGAGCTCGCGAACGTTTCCGGGATACGCGTACCCGGCCAGCAGCGCCAGCGCCTCGTCGGTGCATCCCGTGACGCCGGCGGGCACGCCAAAGGTCTCGAGGAAATGTGCGACGAGCAGCGGAACGTCGCCTGACCGCTCGCGCAGCGGCGGCAGGTGCACGTGCAGGACGTTCAAGCGGTAGAAGAGGTCTTCCCTGAACTCCCCGCGATCGATCGCGGCCTTGAGGTCCACATTCGTCGCCGCCACGAAACGGACGTCCACCTGCCGGACCACGTTCTCCCCGATCCGGCGCACCTCCCCCGACTCGAGCGCCCGCAGCAGTTTCCCCTGCAGCGGAGCGGCCATCGAGCCGATCTCGTCGAGCAGGAGCGTCCCACCGGACGCATGCTCGATGAGCCCCTGGCGCGCGGCCGCCGCGCCGGTGAAGGCCCCGCGGGTGTGACCGAACAGCTCCGCCTCGAGCAGCGACTCGGTCAGCGCGGCGCAGTTGAGCGGCACGAACGGGCGGGCGGCGCGTGGGCTGGAGAGATGGATGGCCCGCGCGGCCAGCTCCTTGCCCGTGCCGGTCTCGCCGGTGATCAGGACCGTGCCGGGCGCCGCCGCCGCACGGCGGATCATGTCCTTCGCGCGGCGCATCGGCGGGCTCTCGCCGATCAGCGCGTCGAGCCCGCCGTCCGGGCGGACGTGGCGCTGCAGCAGACCGACCTGGCGCGCGAGCTGGCGGCGCTCGGCCGCCGCGTGCACCCGCATGAGCAGCTCGTCCCGGAAGAACGGTTTCTGCACGAAATCCACGGCGCCGAGGCGCATCGCCTCGACCGCCGACTCCATCGTCCCGAAGCCCGTCATCACGATGAAGATCGAGTCCACGCGCTGTTCGCGGAGCCGGTGCAGCACCTCGAGACCGGAGATCCCGGGCATCCGCAGGTCCGACAGGATCACGTCGAAGCTGCCGTGCCAGGCGAGCTCGAGTCCCTCCTCGCCGGTCCGCGCGGTCTGCACCGTGTGCCCCGCCGACCGGAGCGTCCGGCTCACGCTGTCGCGCACCGCCTCGTCGTCGTCGATGACCAGAATTCTCGGCATCTCGGTGGTCAGTATGCGGCCGCGCGAAGTGTCGTGCCGGGATAGTACCGCCGGAGGACGTCGGCCGGCGTCGCACCCGCCTGGATCCGCGCCAGCGCGCCGGCCTGGCAGAGCCCGACGCCGTGGCCGAAGCCGCGCCCGTCGAACACGAAGGCATTGCCGTCCCGGCGGATCTCGAACAGCGTGCTGCGCACCGCCCGCGGGCCGAAACGCTTCGCCAGCACGGCCCGCAGTTCCTCCCCTTTGAGGATCCGCTCGACGCGGCCCTGAATGGTCACCGTGGCGGCCCGGCCTGACGCGTCGCGCGCCGTGACCTTGATGGCGTTGACGCGCGAGCCGACGCGGGTGCGCGGGTCGGCGTTGAGGGCGCCGGCCATCGCGTCCGCCGGCACGGTGTACGTCCAGCGGGCGTGGGGCGTGTCGCGGTGGCCGTCATCCCGCGCGGCCTTCAGGTACGCACGCGGGGTCCCGCCCCACGCACTGACCGAGGTGCTGGTGTGGCCGCCGCAGTCGGCATGGAACATCGCCGTCACCGGCGCGCCGTCGTGCCAGAGGACGGCGCCGGCCGTTCGACGAACGGCTTCGGCAGCGGCGGGCGCCCAGCGCGACGTCTTCAGGCGTGACGGCTCGTAGAGCTGGCAGTGCGTCGTGGAACAGAGATCGAATCCCTGCGCCGCATGCCGTCCGCGATTGGCGAGCGCATAGGTCCGGGCGATGACCGCCTGAACCTCCAGCATGCGCCCGACGATACGCGGATCGCCCGCAGCCGGTGCGTACTCCGAGATGATCGACGCGCGGACGTAGTCTTCGAGCGCCACGCTCCGGATCGCGTGACCCTGCTGGGCCACCTGCACGCGCAACGCCGGAGCGCCCCCCGGCCGCGGCGCCGGAGAGGGCACCGGCGCACACCCGGCGGCGACCACCGCCACGACCAGCCCGCAGACACACCACGCGAATTTCATGCTGTGTTTATCGGATCCAAGGAGCTCCACCGCTACTGCGCCCCTCGATGAACGGGCCGACGGCCTTCATCACAAAGAGCACAAAGAGCACTAAGGCCACAAAGGAGAAAATAAAAAATGGTTCTTTCTTTGTGTTCTTGGTGGGCTTGGTGCCCTTTGTGACGTGGCCGTCGGCCCGTCCAGCGTGACAGCAATCACGCCGTCATCGCATAGACGACAATATTGACCGCGAACTTCGTGTTGTCCTCGCGCTGGAAGCGCTTGTTCCGCCAGTCGTAATCCCACTCGCAGCCGTAGTCCTTGTTGCTGTACAGGACGCCGAGACGACCCCGGTGCTCCACGCCCCGCAAGTAGTCGTGGACCAGTTCGTCCCCCCAGCCGTTCAACTCGTGGGAGGTCTGCGGCGGCCCCCCGTCGAACGTGAAGAAGCTGCGGTACAGCGGATGCGCGGCGGGGAGCTTCGGCATGGCGCCCCGGTCGGCAAAGACCGTCCGCATCTCCTCCTCGAAACTGCGGGCGTACAGCCCGTTGACATCGTGGTTGCAGTCGTCCGAGAACAGGAGCCCCCCGTGTTCCACGAAGCGGCGCAACTGCTCCCGCTCCTTCGAGGAAAAGCGGACCAGCTTGTGCCCCGTCATGAAGAGGAACGGGAAGGACAGCAGGTCGTCGGAGCCGGCCGGGATCACGACTTCCTCGCGAAACACGCGGATCGTCGTATATTCCAGCACCGAATTGAGGACGTTTGCCGCGACCTTCGGGTTGTAATCCCAGTCGCCGGAGTCGTACCTCAACCGCGCGAAGACAAATTCGGAGGCACGGGGCCGGCCCTGCCTGGGTCCAGGTAACATGCAGGCATTCTAGTGTCCCGAATCAGAGATTCGTTACCTGACTCACGGGCGGGGCATCCCGGCTGGCGGCGTTGCTCCTCCCTCAAATATGCGCAATATTCTCGGTCGTCGCGCCTTGCCATCCGGGCGCCGCGCTCCGCGATTCAGGCAACGAATCTCTGATCCGGAACACCGCCGGGTGCCTTTATAATGAGGGCGGCACCCTCCCTCTCAGGCGCGCCGTGCGCGCCTTGGCAAACACCGGTAAACGATTGAGGCTACAGGGCGTAATAGATGACAGGAGCTCAGGTGGCCGGCAATCCCGGCCGCGAAGCTGACGGGATTGCCGCCTCGGCAGTCAAGGCGTTGCAGGCCGAGGGGCGGCTGCCCGAGGCCCGCGAGCGGTATGCCGAGCTGGTCGCGCGACACCAGCGCCGTGCGACCCGGATCGCCTTTCACTACGTGCGCGACAGCGCCGAGGCGGATGAAGCCGTCCAGGACGCCTTCGTCAAAGCGTATTCGCACCTGTCCACGTTCCGCGAGGAACTGCCCTTCGAGGTCTGGTTCACGCGGATCCTGATCAACGGGTGCCTCGATCGGATCAAGGCCCGCACCCGCCGGGAACGGTGGATGACGTCGATGCCCGACGGGCCGGGCGGCGAGCGGGATTTTGGGGAGCGGACACCGGGCTACGGCCCCTCGCCGGAAGCGGTGCTGCTCTCGCGCGAACGGCGCCGGCAGGTGGCCGAGGCCATCGCGAAGCTGCCCGACCGGCAGCGTTCGGTGTTCATGCTGAGTCACTACGAGGGCTGCACCTCACGTGAAGTCAGCGCGATGACGGGGTTGAACGAGTCTACGGTTCGCGTGCACCTGTTCCGGGCGATTCGGAAACTGCGTGTGCTGCTCGGCGAGGACGCCGGGCGGGCCAGGGAGAAATGAACGTGCATCTCGACGAGGACGTCTTCGCGGAGCTCTGGACCAATGCCA
The DNA here is from genome assembly GCA_040881785.1 of Vicinamibacterales bacterium. Lineage (GTDB taxonomy): Bacteria > Acidobacteriota > Vicinamibacteria > Vicinamibacterales > 2-12-FULL-66-21 > JACDCA01. The sequence continues at coordinate 40,107 of JBBECO010000258.1, read as the reverse complement.
TCGCCGAAGGCACGCCCGTGGCCCGGCACCCGCACCTGCAGGCATGCGCCGAGTGCCGCCTGCGTTTCGCCTCCTTCAGCAGCTGGCTCGACGAGCTGCGGACCGACGCCGTTGCCGACTTCGACGAGGCAGTCCCGGCCGAGCGGCTCGCCGCCCAGCAGTCGCAGATCCTTCGCCGCCTCGAAACCACCGAACGGCCCGCACGGGTCATTGCCTTCCCGAAGCACCCTCTCGAGGCGCCGCGTCCGCTCGCCGTCCGGCGCTGGATCGCCGGCGCTGCCGCCGCCGCCTTCATCGTCGGCCTTGGCCTGGGGCAGTTGCTGAATCTCCGCGATCTGTCGTCCGGGCCGTCCACCTTCCCGGCCGACCGGCTGGTCGATGCGCGCGGCGCGTCCCCCGAGGTCGTACCCGCCCTGGCCACGATCGGCAACGACGAGGAGGACCTGGCCGCCTTCGAAGCCGCCGCGATGCCGCGCTACGAGGCCCTGCGCGCCTACGACACCTTTACGCCCCGGGCGGCTGACTTCGTCACCTCGTCCCGGGTGCCCAGGTAAGCGTTGGCCGCCACGCAGCCCCTGATCTTCCGCAAGGGCCTCGACATGAAAGAGGCCGTCGCGGGCGAGCTGGCTGACGCCTACGACAGCCGCCTGATCGACGAGCTCCGCGCCAACGACTACCGCTACGTCTCCGGCCGGCTGACCCTCCATCTGGCGCACGAGTTCGGGTTCTGCTACGGCGTCGATCGCGCGGTGGACTACGCCTATCAGGCGCGCCGCCGCTTCCCGGGCCGGGACGTCTTCCTCACCGGCGAGATCATTCACAATCCGCACGTCAACGACCGCCTCCGTGCCGAAGGCATCCGCTTCCTGTCCGATCCACACGAGCGCAGCGAGACGCTCGGCGCCGACGATGTCGTGATCCTGCCGGCGTTCGGCGTGACGGTCTCCGACATGGCGCAGCTCTCATCGCAGGGCTGCACGCTGGTCGACACGACGTGCGGCTCGGTGCTGAACGTCTGGAAGAACGTGATCCGGTACGCGCGCGACGGATTCACCTCGGTGATTCACGGCAAGGTGAAGCACGAGGAGACGCGCGCGACCGCGTCACAAGCGTTGAAGTATCCCGAGGGACGCTATCTGGTCGTCCTGAATCGGGAAGAGGGCGCCGTCGTCTGCGACTACATCCGCCGTGGCGGAGATCGCGAGGCCTTCCTGGCGCGTTTTGGCGCCGCCGCCTCCCCGGGATTCGATCCGGATCGTGACCTCGTGCGCGTGGGATGTGCGAACCAGACGACGATGCTGATGACCGAGTCGCTGGAGATCGGCGAGATGTTCGGCGCGGCCATGCGTGAGCGGTACGGCGAGGCGGCGCTGGCGGACCATTTCCGGGCGTTTGACACGATCTGCAGCGCGACGCAGGAGCGCCAGGACGCCGTGATCGCGCTGCTCGATGAATACCCGCTCGACCTCATGGTCGTCGTCGGCGGCTACAACAGCAGCAACACCTGTAATCTCGCGCGCATCTGTGCCGATCGCGTGACGACGTTCCACATCGCCGAGCCGGACTGTCTCGTGTCGGCCACCGAAATCCGGCACCGGCCCGTCGGTGCGCCGTCCACGGCATCGGGTCTCGAGGTGGTGTCGAAGGACTGGCTGCCCGGAACGGGTCAGTTGACGGTGGGTCTCACGGCCGGCGCCTCGACGCCGAACAACATCGTAGGGGAAGTGATTCGCCGGCTGGACAGGTTCACGAACGGCGGGAGCACCGAGGACTGAGCCCCGAACCCCGAACCCCGAGCCCTTACCGGTCGATCTTCGACAACTCCCGGCTCTCGCTCTTGGTGAGGACGATCTTGACCCGGTCGCCCCGGTGCCGGCTCAGGAACTTGTGGAGATCGCTGCCCGGTTTGACCATGACGGTGCCGTGCTCACCGAGCGCGAAGTAGCCTTCCTCGAACTCATGATCGGCGGAGCTCACCTGCACCGTCAGCACCGTCTCGTCAGCGTCGAACGCGCGGCCGATGCTGGCGCCCACCAGGAGGAGCGCGAACACGAGCCACGCGGTCATTGCGGTCTTCACTTCAGCCTCCTTGTCTCAGCCCGGCGGCATCGCCAGACGTCGACACCCGGTGCAAGCAGGCTGCCATCCCGCATCTGATTTATAATCAGCAGGTTAGAAACATCAACCGAGTCCGGAAGGAGCACGAGCGCCACACGCGCGGTAAACACCGACCCTATGGGCGGTCGTAATACCCCTGTCATCGTTCACTCCGGAGAAATCAGCACTATGGCAAGACACATCGGCTGGACGTTCGCTGCCCTTCTGGCGTTCGGCGCCCTCGGACTGTCCGCACAGGCGACGGCACAGGTTGAACCGCCGAGACCGGCCGAGCGGGCGGAAGGCCGGCAGGACAAGCGCGGCGACACTCACGATCGCCGCCCCTGGTGGAAGAACCCCAAGGACATGTCAGAGATCGGCCTCACGGCGACCCAGTCCGAAGAGATCGACCGGATCTGGCGGACCGAGATGGAGAAGCTCAGGCCGTTGTACCGGCTTGTCATCGAGCTCGAGCGCGGCGTCGATGCCACCTCGCGCGCCAACACGGCCGACATCGAGGCGTATGCCCGGCAGGTCACGCAGGTCGAGCACAAGCGCGCGGAACTAAATACCGCCCGGACCGTCATGCTCTATCGCATGCGCCGCGTCCTGAACGCCGAACAGAACGTCAAGTTCCAGGCGTTTTACGACCGCCGTGAGGCGGAGCGGAAGAAGCAGGACGCCGATCGCCGTCGCTGACGGCCGGTCCCCTTTTATCGTCGCAATCACTGGAGGCATTTCGTGAGCAAGACCGCACGCACGCTGGCCGTTGCCGGCTTCATTCTCGCTTCGGCATTCCCCGCCCTGGCGCAGCAGCCCGCAACGCAGGCGCCCAGTAAAGAACACGTCCAGACGCTCATCGCGCAGGCGATGCAGCAGACGGGACAGCCGCCCGCTCCGGACGTCCCGATCGTGCCGACCGGGCCGACGGTGAACCTCACCGAGCAGGAGGCGGTGGCGCGCGCCACGGAACGCAACCTGACGCTGATCTCCGAGCGGATTACGCCGCAGACGTTCGACTTCTCGCTCGCCGCGACGCGTGCCGCCTACGCCTTCAACCTGACGTCGTCCACGGGCCTCGTCAACAACACGCAGCTCAGTACGAACCTCACTCAGGGCGGCAGCCAGGTCAAGACGGAGCAGCAGAACTGGAGCAGCGGCATCACCAAGCGCATGTGGTACGGCGGCGGTCAGTACAACGTGAACTGGTCGGGCGGGCGTGACACCACCAGCTCGACGAACTCGACCTGCAGCCCCTGCTTCAGCTCCGGCATGCAGGCGTCGTTCACGCAGCCGCTGTGGCGGAACTTCAAGATCGACAACACGCGGGCGCAGATTCGGAACAACGAAATCAGCCAGGACATCGCGGAGATCAACCTGAGTGGCCAGGAAGTCAGCATCCTCGCCCAGGTCCGCAATGCCTACTGGGAGCTGTCGTACGCGCGGCTGGCGGTCGAAGCGGCGCAGCGCTCGCTGGAGCTCTCGACCAAACTCGTCGGCGACAACCGGATGCGCGTCGAGATCGGCAGCATGGCCCCCATCGATGTCGTGCAGGCGCAGGCTGAAGAGGCCAGCCGCCGCCAGCAGCTCGTCAACGCGCAGGCGACACTCCGCAACAACGAGCTCGCGCTCAAGCGGTTGATCGTGAGCGGCACCGACGACGAGCTCTGGCGTGCCACGATCGTGCCCGTCGACCAGCCGGTCATCACGCCGCAGCCGATCGACCTCGAGACGGCCGTCGCGAACGCGTTGAGCCGCCGCACCGATCTCACCGTTACAAAGAAGAACCTCGAGTCCGCCGACATTTCGCTCGCCACGATGGAGAACGAAACGAAGCCCGAGCTGAACGTCGTCGGCAGCCTGAACTCGAGCGGCCGCGCCGGCCAGGGTCGCGAGCGCACAGATCCGTTCAACCCCGGGGTGGTCATCCCCGCTCCCTCGGGTTCGTATGTGAACACCTTGCGCCAGATGTCGACGTTCGAGGCGCCGCGCTGGGCGGTCACCATGAACTTCAGCTATCCCCTCGGCACGAGCGCCGCCAAGGCGAACTTCTCGCGCCAGAGGCTGCTGCGCAACCAGACCGAAGCGTCCATCAAGGCCGCCGAACTGCAGATTGCCACCGAAGTCACGGCGGCGGCCCTTGCCGTCCGCAACTCCTTCGAAGGCATGCAGGCCTCGCAGGTCTCGCGTGAGCTCTCGCAGCAGCGCCTCGACGCCGCCCAGGCGAAGTTCGACCAGGGCATGGCGACCAACTACGAAGTCGTGCAGGCCCAGCGCGATCTGAACGACGCGCGCAACAGCGAGCTGCGGCAGCTTCTCAACTACCAGCGTGCGCTCGTCGACTTCCAGCGCGTGCAGATCACACGGTAACGCCGGTACATGCGAAACCTCGTCGTTCTGGGTCTCATCGCGACGCTCGCCGGTGCGGGTGTGGCGTGCAGTGGTGAGGGCAGCACCGGGTCGGCGCCGGCCGCGCAGGGGCGCGGGGGGGCGGGCGGCCGCGGGGGCGCACGCCCGCCGATGCCGGTCGACTTCGCGCCGGTCACGCGGGCGAATGTGTCGCAGCGCGTCACCATCGTCGGGAGTCTGATTGGCGCCGCGACGGTCGAAGCCGTCCCCCGCGTGAACGGCCGGCTGCAGGCCGTGCACGTGAAGCTCGGGGACCCGGTTCGGCGCGGCCAGGCGATCGCCAAAGTCGAAGACCGCGAGATCCAGCAGCAGGTCCGCCAGGCCGAAGCGGCCTACAAGGTGTCGCAGGCGACCATCCGCCAGCGCGAGGCGGATCTCAATCTCGCCAGGACGAACCTCGAACGTAATCGCACGCTGCTCGAGCGCGAGCTGCTGCCGCGCCAGACGTTCGATGACACCGAGGCGCGGCACCAGGCCGCGCTCGCGCAGCTCGATCTCGCGCGCGCCCAGTTCGAACAGTCCAGGGCGCGGCTCGACGAGCTGAAGATCAATCTCGCCAACACCGTCATCTCGTCCCCCGTGGACGGCTTCGTCGGCAAGCGCTATCTCGACCCGGGCGCGTCGGTCAGCCCCAATGCGCCGGTCGCCTCGATCGTCGACATCCGCACCGTCCGCATGGTCGCCAACGTCGTCGAGAAGGACGTCAAGCGCCTGACGGTCGGCATGCCCGCGATGGTCGAAGTGGACGCCTTCCCCGGTGAACCCTTCGAGGGGCGCATCGGGCGCATCGCGCCGGTGTTCGATCCGCAGACGCGCACCGCGGAGATGGAAATCGAGATCCCCAACCGCAGCTACCGTTTGAAACCCGGAATGTTCGCGCGTGTGGAGCTGACGATCGAGCGCCGTGACAACGCGCTGACGGTGCCGAGCAATGCGGTCGTCGACGTGGGCGGCAAGACCGGCGTGTTCGTGGTGGGCGCCGGCCCGGCGCCGCAGCCGGCGAGCAACCCGCCGGCCCGGGGTGGTGGGCAGGCGCCGGCGATGACCGCCAGGTTCCAGCCGGTCGAAGTCGGCATCCGGGAAGGCACGCAGGTGGAGATCACCTCCGGGATCACCGAGGGAGCCCGCGTCATCACCACCGGCGCGACCGCGCTCAAGGACGGTGATCCCGTCGTCGCGGCGACACCAGGAGGCCGCCGGTGAGCATTCCGCGCATCGCCATTCAGCGTCCGGTCACGATGTTCATGCTCTCCGGCGTGGTCATCATGCTCGGGTGGATCTCGTTCACGCGGCTCCCCGTCGACCTGATGCCGGATATCTCGTTCCCGAGCCTCACCGTCCGCGTCAGTTATAGCGGCGTGGGTCCGCTCGAAATGGAGGAGCTCGTCACGCGTCCGCTCGAACAGGCGCTGAGCGCCGTCGCGGGCCTCGAGCGCCTCGAGTCCACATCGTCGGAAGGCTCCAGCCGCGTGTCGCTGAATTTCGCGTGGGGCACCGACCTCAACGAGGCAGCCGACGACGTCCGGAATCGTCTGGACCGCATCCGCGGGCGGCTGCCCGACGAAGCGGATCCGCCGATCATGTTCAAGTTCGACGCGAGCGCCTCGCCGATCATGAGCGTCGGCGTCGAAGGGGACTTCGACCGGGTCCGGCTGCGCGAGATCGGCGAGCACGACCTGTCGCCCCGCCTCGAGCGGGTGCCTGGCGTCGCCGCCGTCACCGTGGACGGCGGCCTGCGCCGGCAGATCCACGTGGAGCTCTCGAAGGAAAAGATCACCGCGCTCAATCTCCCGGTGGACCGGATCACGGCCCTCCTCCGCTCCGAGAACCAGAACATCCCGCTCGGCGAGATCGACGAGGGGGATCGCACCTACCTCGTGCGCAGCCAGGGACAGTTCGAAACCCTGGACGAGATCCGCGAGCTGGTGGTCATGACCCGCGCGGGCGTGCCCGTCTATCTCAAGGACATCGCCAACGTCACCGACGCGACGGAGGATTTCCGCTCCTTCACGCGGATCAACGGCAAGCCCGGCGTCCGCCTCCGCATCACGAAGCAGTCGGGACAGAACACCGTACAGATCGCCGACGCCGTCCGCGCCGAGGCGGCGAAGATCAACCAGGAGATCCCCGGCATCACGCTGACGGTGCTCGACGACAGCTCGCGGTTCATCAAGCGGTCCATCACCGCCGTGCAGGAGCACGCGATGGTCGGCGGCGTGCTCGTCATGCTGATCATCTTCCTGTTCCTCCGCGACATCCGCGCGACGTTCATCATCTTCACGTCCATCCCGATCTCGGTCATCGGGACCTTCGCGCTGCTCTATTTCAACGGCTACACGCTCAACACGATGACCTTCGGCGGGCTCGCGCTGGGCGTCGGCATGATCGTCGACGCCTCGATCGTCGTCATCGAGAACACCTTCCGGCACATGGAGCGGGGCAAGGACCGCATGACGGCGTCCATCGAGGGATCCGAAGAAGTGTGGTCGGCGATTCTGGCCTCGACGCTCACGCACATCGCCGTCTTCGTGCCGCTGCTCTTTCTCTCCGGCGTGTCGAGCATCCTCTTCAAGCAGCTCGCCGTCGTCGTCATGTTCTCGCTGACGATGTCGCTGTTCGTGGCGGTGACGATCGTGCCGGTGCTGTGCTCGCGGCTGCTGCGGCTGCCGAAGCCGGCGCACGAGCGCTCCGGCGTGATGGCGACGGTGTACGGCGGCAGCGAGCGGTTCCTGAACGGGATGGACAGCGGCTACAGCCGGATCATCCACAAGGCGCTGGTGCACCGGCCGACGGTGCTCGGCATCGGCACGGCGGCGGTGGTGGCGGCCGTTCTGATTCTGCCGACCATCGGCTTCGAGCTGATGCCGGAGGCCGACGAAGGTGAGGTGACGGTCAGCGCGGAGCTTCCGGTCGGCACGCGCGTGGAGCTCGCGCAGGACGTCGCCGTCCGGCTCGAGAGCCTGCTCCCGGAGCTCGTGCCCGAGACCCGGGAGATCATCGCGAATGCGGGCGGTGGATTTTTCGGGGGCAGCGCCGCCCGCACGAGCGTGACCCTGCGCCTGTCGCCGAAAGACGAGCGCGACCGCTCGAGCGAGCAGGTCGCACAGGATCTCAGCCGGCAGCTCGCCACCGCCATCCCGGGCGTCGTGATCACGACGCGCACCTCCGGCGGCAATCGCCAGATGACGCGGATCATGGGGGGCGGCGACAGCCGGATGTCGCTCGAGATTCGCGGCGACGACCTGGCGACCGGCGCGCGGATCGCGCAGTCGGCCAAAGAGCTCATGGACAAGACACCCGAAGTGCGGAATGCGCGGGTCAGCCGTGATGAAGGGCGTCCGGAGCTGGCCATCCAGGTGGACCGCCCCAAGGCCGCCCTGCTGGGCCTGACCGTCACCGACATTGCCCAGTCGATCAGCACGAGCGTCGGCGGGCGTCAGGCGGCGTACTTCCGCGAGTCGGGCAACGAGTACCCGATCATCGTGCGACTCCGCGAGGAAGACCGTCAGCGGGTGGCGGATGTCAACGACGTGCTGATCAGCAGCCCGACCGGGCAGGTGCTCCAGGCGAAGAACCTGATGCAGCTGCGCAGCCAGGCCGGGCCGACCGAGATCCAGCGCAAGAACCAGGAGCGGATCATCCGCGTGACCGCCGAGCCGCAGGTGGCGCTCAGCGAGTCGATCGACGCCGTCCAGACGCAGTTGACTCAGCTGCAGGTGCCGGCGGGGTTCCAGGTGGGGTTCGGCTCGGAGGCCGAGGAACAGGCCCGCGCCTTCCAGCAGCTCCAGATGATGCTGATCCTGGCGATCGTCCTGGTCTATGCCGTCATGGCGTCCCAGTACGAATCGCTGCGAGATCCCTTCATCATCATGTTCTCGGTGCCCCTGGCGGCCATCGGCGTGGTCCTGGCCCTCAAGCTCACCGGGACGACTTTCAGCCTCCAGGCCTACATCGGAGTAATCATGTTGGCCGGCATAGTCGTAAGTAATGCAATCCTGCTCGTGGATTACACCAATATCCTGCGCCGGCGCGACAAGATGCCGCTGCGGGAAGCGGTCGAGACGGCCGGCCGGACACGACTGCGGCCCATCCTGATGACGACGCTGGCCACGATCCTTGGGCTGGTGCCGATGTCGCTGGGTATCGGCGAAGGTGCGGAACTGCAGGCGCCGCTCGCCCGCGTGGTCATCGGCGGCCTCACGGCCTCGACCCTGATCACCCTCGTGTTCGTTCCGACGGTGTACACGATTTTCGAAGAAGGCTGGAAAGGACTGCGCTCGGGGCTCCCGAAGCATTCGTAGCAGACGACCGATTATGAAAAAGATCATTCTCACTCTTATCGTGCTGGCCGTGGTCGGCGGCGCCGCCGGGGCGTACTACATGCGCAAGGGGGTCCCGGAACCGACGGTGACCACCCTGCCGCTCACCCGGGGCGACATCGCGGAAGTGGTCGAGGCGACCGGCACGCTCGAAGCGGTCGAAACCGTCGACGTCGGCACGCAGGTGTCGGGTGTCGTCGAGGAGATGAGCGTCGACTACAACGACATCGTCAAGAAGGGCCAGGTCATCGCCCGGCTCGATCCTTCAATCATCCAGACGCAGATCGAGCAGGCCACCGCCAACGTCACGCGCGGGCTGGCCGATCTCGACCGGCTGAAGGTCAACCTGGCAGACGCCAGGCGCAAGTACGAACAAGCGAAGATGTTGCACGAGAAGCAGCTGATTCCGCGCGACCAGCTCGAGACGGCAGAGCTCAACGTGAAGACGCAGGAATCGCAGATCAAGTCGGCTGAAGCGGGTTTGATCCAGACGCGCTCGCAGTTGAACACCCAGCAAGTGAACCTGGGCCACACGGTCATCCGGGCACCGATTACCGGCATCGTCATCTCGCGCAACGTGGACCAGGGGCAGACGGTCGCCGCCAGCATGAATGCGCCCGTGCTGTACGTGCTGGCCGCGGACCTCACGAAGATGCAGGTGATTGCGAACATCGACGAGGCCGAAATCGGCCGGATGCGACCCGGGCAGCCGGTGACGTTCACGGTGGATGCGTATATGGGGGGGACGTTCACCGGCACGGTGTACCAGGTGCGCCTGCTGCCGGCCACGGTCCAGAACGTCGTCACCTACTCGACGGTCATCCACGTGCCGAATCCTGAGTACAAGCTGAAGCCCGGCATGACGGCCACCGTCAACATCGAGATCGCCCGCAAGAACAACGTGCTGCGGGCGCCGGCGGCAGCGCTGCGCTACCGTCCGAGCAACGATGTGTTCGCGGCCCTCAAGCAGGAACCGCCGGCGGAGATGGCGCGCGGCGGCCGCGGCGGCGGTCCTGGCGGTGCGCGCGGTGGCCAGCGCGGCGACGGGGCGCAGACCGCGACTCCGCCGGCGGCGGCGCCCGCCACGCCCCCGGCCCAGACGCCGGCGGCCGGCGCCACACCGCAGGGACAGCGCCGTCCGGAAGGCCAGAGCGGGGCGCGGCCCGGCGGCGGAGATCCCACGGGCGATCGCCCCGCAGGCGGGGGCCGCGGCATGGGCACCATGACCGAGGAGCAGCGGGAGGCGTTCCGCAAGCAGCGCGAAGAGCGCATGAAGAACATGACACAGGAAGAGCGCGCAGCGTTCGACGCGCGGACGCGCGAGGGACGCGGCCGCGGCGCCACGCCTGCGCCCCAGGGCAATCGCCAGGGCACCGGCGCGCGCGACAACCAGACGTCACGTCTGGCGACGACCGAAGCCACGACGGTGGATGCGCTCTTCGCGCCGCTCCCGCCGGCACAGGGGCGCGGCCGGGTGTGGTTGTTCGCCAATAAACAGCTCAAACTTGTCAACGTGCGCACCGGCATCACCGACGGCACGTGGACGGAAATCCTCGACGGAGGGGACGCCGCGGAACTGCAGCCCGGTACCGAGGTCGTCACCAATGTCGTCACCGGCCTGGAAGCGCAGCAGCGTCCCGGCCAGCAGAACCCCGGCGGCAACCCGCTCATGGGACCACAGCGCGGTGGGCGCGGCGGCATGCCGGGTGGCGGAGGCCGCGGTCGATAATGCCCATCCTCCAGGTCAGAGACCTCGTCAAGACGTACCACGTTGGCGACCACACGGTTCGGGCGCTGCGGGGTGCGGACATGGACGTGAACGCCGGCGAGTTCGTCGCAATCACCGGACCCTCGGGCTCGGGCAAGTCGACGCTGATGCACATCCTCGGCTGCCTCGACCGGCCCACGAGCGGCCAGTACGTCCTTGACGGCAATGACGTGTCCAGGATGTCCAAGGACGAGCTGGCGGTGATCCGCAATCGGAAGATCGGCTTCGTGTTCCAGGGGTTCAATCTGCTGTCGCGGACCTCGGCGCTCGACAACGTGGAGCTGCCGCTGCTCTACAACAACACCCAGAAGATGAAGACCGCCGGCCGGCACAAGCGGGCGATGGAAGCGCTCGAATCGGTCGGTCTGAGCGATCGGGCGGACCATTTCCCGAACCAGCTCTCAGGCGGCCAGCAGCAGCGCGTCGCGATCGCACGCGCGCTGGTGACCCAGCCGACGATCCTGCTCGCCGACGAGCCGACGGGCAACCTCGATACGAGGACGAGTATCGAGGTTATGGACATCTTCCAGAGCCTCAACAAGGAGCGCGGGATCACCATCCTGCTGATCACTCACGAGACGGACATCGCGGAGTACGGCACGCGGATCGTCCGCTTCCGTGACGGGAAGATCCAGACGGATTCACCGGTCGTGAGGCGGCGCGACGCAAAGAAAGAGCTCGCCGCCCTCCCGCCGCCCGAAGAAGATCCGCCGCTGCCGCCCGGGGCGGAGGTGACGGAAGCGCCCGTCGAGCACGGCGGCGTGGTGTAGGAGTCCATATGTCTATTCTCATGACGCTGCGCATCGCCTTGAAAGCGCTCAACCGCAACAAGCTGCGGACGATGCTCACGATGCTCGGTATGATCATCGGTGTCGGTGCGGTCATTACGATGGTGGCGCTCGGCAAGGGGGCGCAGACCACGATCGAGGAGCAGGTGAAGGCGGCGGGCACGAACATGATCACTGTCATGTCCGGCAACTTCTCGCAGGGCGGCGTCCGCATGGGCCAGGGGCAGTCCACCAGGCTGCGCCCCGAGGACGCCGAGGCCCTGCGGGCCGTCCCCGGCGTGCAGTACGTCGCCGCCACCACGGAAACCCGCGGCCAGGTGATCGCCGGCAATCAGAACTGGTCCACGCGCGTCGAGGGGACCGACGTGGACATGCCGCTGATCCGCAGCTGGCCGACGCGGTTCGGGGCCTTCTTCACGCAGCAGGACGTCCGCGCCGCCACGAAGGTCGCCGTGCTGGGATCGGTCGTCGCAGAGACGCTGTACGGCCCGGACGAGGATCCCACCGGCCAGATGATCCGGATCCGGAGTCAGCCGTTCCGGGTGATCGGCGTCATGGCCAGCAAGGGGCAGTCTGGCACGGGCCAGGACCAGGATGACATCATCTTCACGCCCTACACGACGGTCATGAAGAAGCTCCAGGGGCAGCAGCACATCAACCGGATCGTCGTCTCGGCAGCGACGGCCGACGTGCAGCCCGTGGCCGAGGCGATCGCCGCCGAGCTCCGGATCCGCCAGCAGATCTACCCGGGCGATCCGGACACGTTCATGGTCCGTACCCTCGAGGAGATGGCGGCGGTGCGCTCCGAAACCGCCCGGACGATGGGCACGCTGCTGGCCGCCATCGCGGGCGTCTCGCTGCTGGTCGGCGGCATCGGGATCATGAACATCATGCTCGTCTCTGTCACGGAGCGGACGCGCGAGATCGGCCTCCGCATGGCCATCGGCGCCCGCGGCAAGGACGTCCTGCTGCAGTTTCTCGTTGAGGCCGTGGTACTGAGCCTGTTCGGCGGTATGATCGGCATCGCCTTCGGCTTCGGTCTTGCAGAGGCGGCCGAGCGGTTCCTGCAATGGCCCACCACGATTCCCGCCAACGCCATCGCGATGGCGTTCGGATTCGCGGCGGCCACGGGCGTATTTTTTGGGTTCTACCCCGCCCGCAAGGCGGCCAGTCTGGACCCGATTGAAGCTCTGCGTTTCGAGTAGTTTCGCCCGGGATCAGGCCAGGGCGGCACGGGATGCAGCGTCGGTAGCGCGGTAAATCTACACAAGGAGCAGACGATGAAGCTGGCAAGGACGGGGATCATTGCGGCGGCGGTTCTCTCGGTAGCGTCGGTGGCGTTCGCCCAGGCGCCGGACTTCTCCGGCAGCTGGTCGGTGGACACGGCGTCGATGCCGCAGCCGCCTGCGGGCGCGGCCGGTGCCGGCCGGGGCGCCGGCGGACGCGGCATGGCGGGTCCGATGGTCGTCACGCAGACGAAGGACGCGCTGACGATGGAGCGCACGATGGGCGCGAACAAGGTCACGCAGACCTACAAGCTCGACGGGACCGAGTCGGTCAACAAGATGACGATGGGTCGCGGCGAGAACGCAACCGAAGTGGAGACGAAGTCCACCGCGAAGTGGGATGGCGCGAAGCTCGTGATCTCCACGCAGCGCCCGGGTCGGGGGGGCGGCGCGATGATGACGCAGACGCAGACCTGGTCCCTCGAGGGGGGCAACCTCGTCATCGAGCAGCCGGGCCGTGACGGCGCGGTGCAGAAGACGGTCTACAAGAAGACCACGTAGTTCGATCACACCGAATGCAACAAAGGGCCGGGCGCGCAGGCGTTCCGGCCCTTTGCTCGTACGGCGGAAATTGTGAATTGCGAATTAGGAATTGAGTTGCGCCGGTGCTGAAGTCGTCCCAACGGACGGATTGGAACGGCTGCCCTCAATTCCCAATTCCCAATTCGGAATTCGCATCACCTGCTCTCGTCCTGCAGCAGCTGCCGCAGCAGGTCCGCGGCGCGCATCCCGCTGACGGGATCCACCATGTCGGGGGCGATCTCGGCCAG
>JBBECO010000258.1:0-26570 GCA_040881785.1 Vicinamibacterales bacterium | reverse complement strand
GCGCTCGCGGGTGCCGCTGCGCGGCACTTCCCTCCAACCTTCGCGCCGTGTCGACCGAAGGTTGCCCGCCATAGCCTTGGCGGAGGCGGGCCCGGCGCTACGGCTGGCAGGCCGGCCGCTCGCGCGGGCCGCAGGCGCCTTATCCCACCCAGCGCGTGTTCATGACGCCGTCGCCGGTGCCGGCGCCGTCGGCGCGGCGGCCGAGCAGGTCGGCGCGGCCGGCGAGCGCCTGCTCGAAGAACCGCTGCTGTTCGAGCGTCTCGCCGAGGATCACGCGCAGCAGGCTGCGGTGGCGCGCGTTGGGCAGACTCTCGACTCGCGGGGTCCAGCGTTCCACGAACGTCGCGGCGGCGTCACGGTCGGCCGTGATGACCGAGGTCTGCGCGGTCTTGCCCTTGCCCGGATCGAGCTCCGGGACCGGCTGCTCCTCCGGCGTCCCCCCCGTGTCGGTGATGGCGTCCTGCAGCCACCGCACGTGCATGTCGTCGCGGTTGATCACGTACTGATACGTGTTGTTGACGTTGTAGTCGGCGACGAACCGCGCGGCCGCCACGTGCCGGTTGCGCAGCGTCAGCTTGTCGCCGTAGAACGCCGCGAGGAACTCGAGCAGTTCGGTGGCCTTCACGAGCTTTGCTTTTCTTTGCAGGTGATGCAGACGCGCGTCCAGGGGATCGCATTGAGCCGGGCGGGGGCGATCGGCTCGCCGCAGTCGCGGCAGATGCCGTAGGTGCCCTTCTCGAGCCGCACGAGCGCTTCTTCGATCGCCTGCAGGATCTTGGCGTCGGTCTGCTTCAGTTTCAGCTGAATGTGGACTTCGTTGTTGCCGCTCGCCTGGTCGGCGAGGTCCCCCTGCCTCGTGTTCATTTCGGTCGAGGCCTGCAGGGGTTTCGTCGCGCCGCCGGCGGCGAGGATCTCGCTGCGCTTCCGTAACAGCGCCTCTTTGTACGATGTCGTGTCAGGTTGTGTCATCGATCTTCGGCCCGGAAACCTGTTGTGTGCGATCAGCCGGCCTACAGGCCGCCTCTGCAAAACACAATCTTACCAAAAGGAAGCGGCCGTTGGCACTTCGATGGACAATCGCTGATCGCTGATCCCTAATCCCTAATCTCTAATCCCTCAATCGCTAATCCCTCATCCCTGATCGCGGATTCCATGATTCCAGATTGGGGATTCGGGATTCGGGATTCGGGATTTAACGATTAGCGATCAGCGATTAGCGATTAGCGATTATTCCGCCCGCAGCGTCGCGAGCGGCTTCCTGCGCAGGACGTCGCCGCTGGCGATCACGCCGATCACCGCCACGAGGGCGGTCGTGATCAGGGCCCCCGCGATGAGCAGGCCGGGCGTCGGCACCCACTCGATCTCGAAGACGAAGCGGCAGACCGCCCAGCTCAGGACGAGCGCGCCCGAGGCGCCGATGACACCGGCCAGCAGCCCCAGGGTCGTGTATTCGCCGGCCAGCATCGCCGTGAGCGTGCGGCTGCTCGCGCCGAGCGTCCGCAGGATGGCGGCCTCGTAGACCCGCTGGAACTTCGTCATCGCCACGGCGCCGATCAGGATCAGCATGCCGCCGAACAGCGCGATTCCGCCGACGATCGACACCGCCAGCGTGACGTTCTCCACCACGTCCCGCACCGAGGCGAGGACCTCGCGGACGTCGATGGCCGAGACGTTGGGATAGGCCGACACCAGCGCGTGTTGGAACGCCGCGCGCGCCGCCTGGCTTTCCGGGGCCCGAAGAATGGCAATGAAGGTGTGCGGCGCCCGCGACAGCGGGCCGGGGCGGAAAACGAACATGAATCCGCCGTTGCGCGCATCCTCCCACGCCACGTCGCGCACGCTGCTGACCCGCGCCTCGACGACCCGGCCGAGGACGTCGAACCGCATCACGTCCCCGACGGCGATGTCGAAGCGCTCGTGGATGCTGCGCTCGATCGAGACCTCGAGCTCCGTCGCGTCGGCCGCCAGCGGACCCTGTCCCGTCCAAAACGCGCCCTCGATGAGCGTCTCGTTCGATTCGAGATGATCGCGGTAGGTGATGGTGTACTCGCGCGCGAGCGAACCGCGGCCGCGGACGTCGGCAACGTTCTCGAGATTCACGGCCGCCCCGCGCACGGCGGTCACCCGCGCGCGCAGCACCGGGATGATCCGGGCGTCCGCGGCGCCGGGCACGGCCTGTTCGTGCAGGAACGCGCGCAGGGGTTCCGCCTGGTCCTGCTGGATGTCGATCAGGAACATGTCGGGGCCGCCCTGCTCCAGCTCCAGCGAGAACTCGCCCAACAGATTGGTCTGCAGCGCCCGGACACCCAGCACGAAGAACGCGCCGAGACCGACCGCCAGGAGGATCACGCGGGTCTGGTTGCCCGGCCGCTGAAGGCTGAGGACGGCATGCCGCAGCGCGAAGATCCGCGTCCGTGCCAGGGGACGGATCGCGCGCACCAGGCCGACCCCGGCGCCCCAGAGGATCAGCGCAAGCCCCGCGAAGCCCCCGATGACGATGAGCCCAACTTGTACCGAGGCCGCCTGCCACGACGCCACGGCCGCCAGGGCGATGCTGACGACGACGGCGACGGCCGCCTGCACCCGGTCGATGCCGCGGAGGCGCTCCATCACCGGCCGTGCGGGACCGCCCGCCATCACCGAGGCGTCACCGCCGCGGAGCAGCAGCAGCGGCTTGACGCGACGGACCTCGAGCAGCGGCACCAGCGAGAACAGGAGCGACACGAGCAGACCGACGCCGGCCCCCTGCAGGACGGCCGACCACGTGAGCGCGGCCGGCGCGCCGCCGAACGTGGCGGTCAGCGAGTCGGGGATCGCGGCCAGCCCCGCAGCCGCGAGCCCGATGCCCAGCACGCTCCCGACGAGTCCCAGGAGCATCACCTGCAGCACGTAGGTGCCGAGGACCTGCCGGGTCGTCGCGCCGACGCACTTCAGGATCGCGACGCTCCGGATCTTCTGCTTCACGAACACGCGGGTCACGCTCCAGACGCCGATCCCGCCGAGCACGACGATGACGAACCCGACCAGGCTCAGGTAGTCCTCGGCACGCTGGAGGTCTTCGGAGATGTCGTCTTCGGCCATCCGGTACGACCACGCCCCGGCGAAGCGGTCCCGGAGATCGGCCCGCAGGCGCCGCGTGAGCGCGTCCACGCCGTCGTCTTCGACCTTCAGCAGGATCTCGTAGCGGACGCGGCTGCCGAACGTGACGAGACCCGTCTTCACGAGGTCGTCGTAGTCGATGAACACCCGCGAGCCCAGCGTGAAGGCGCCGGCCCGTCGTCCCGGCTCTTTCGCCACCACGGCGCGGACGGTGAAGGGGGATCCGCCGATCAGGAGCGTGTCCCCGACGCCGATCCCGAGCTGCGCGAGCAGCTCCGGACGCGCGAGCGCACCATGCCCGCGCAGGAGGTCGTGGGAGTAGGGCGCGCCCCCTTCGAGCTCGATCTCACCGTAGAACGGAAAACCGGGTTGGACGGCTCGCAGCTCCACCATGCGCGCCACGGCGCTCCCGCCCGGGGAGCGCACCATCGTCGCGGTTTCGAGCGTCTCGGTGCGTGCGATCACGGGAGCGGCGGCCAGGTGCCCGTCGATGATCGCCCTGACCTCCGGTGTCCAGCCGCGGTTGGTGCCGATCCGGACGTCGGCCGCCATCATCGCGCGCGCTTCGCGCACGAGCGTCTCGCGCACGTTCTGGATCACCGACCGCAGCGCCACGATGGCACCGACGCCAATGGCGACGCAGACGAAGAAGAACACCAATCGCCGCCAGGAGGCGCGCAGCTCGCGGACGGTCATCCGCAGGACGAAGCGCATCAGGGCTCCGCCACGGCGGCCGCGGGCCGCTGGACGCGATGCTCCACGACGCGTCCGTCGCGCAGCGCAATCGCCACGTCCGCGCGGGAGGCGAGCTCGGGATCGTGCGTCACCAGCACCAGCGTCGTCTGACGCGTGCGGTTGATCCCCAGGAGCAGCTCGATGATGGCGTGTCCGGTGGACGTATCGAGGTTGCCCGTCGGTTCGTCAGCGAGCAGGAGCGGTGGATCGTTGGCCAGGGCGCGCGCGATCGCGACGCGCTGCTGCTCGCCGCCCGAGAGCTGCGAGGGATAGTGATGGCCCCGCTCGGCCAGGCCGACTTCGTGCAGCAGGGTCTTGGCGCGTGCCTCGGCATCGCGGACCCCGGCGATCTCCATCGGCACGAGGACGTTTTCGTACGCCGTCAACGACGGCAGGAGATGAAAGAACTGGAAGACGAATCCAATGCGCGTGCCTCGCAGGCGCGCGAGGCCGTCCTCGTCGAGGGCGGTGATGTCCACGCCGTCGATGATCACCTGCCCCGCGGTCGGAGCGTCGAGGCCGGCCACCAGCCCGAGCAGCGTCGACTTCCCGCTGCCGGACGGTCCGGTGATCGCCGCCACCGTGCCGCTCGCGATCGACAGATCCAGGGGATGAAGAATCGTGAGGGTGCCGGTGCCGCTCGGCACCGACTTGGTCACGCCGCGCAGGTCGATCATGGGGCGTCGGACATCTCGTCAAGAACCGGCCGGAGCACGCGCCACACCGTCTCGGCCATGAGGGCAGCCCCTTCCGTGTTGGGATGGATCCCGTCGCCCTGGTTGAGGTTCGACTGCCCCGCGACGTTCGCCAGCAGGAAGGGAATGAACAGGACCCGCTGCTCGCGCGCGACGTCCTGGTACGCCTGACGAAACGCCGTCGTGTACTCCGGGCCGTAGTTCGGCGGCGCTTCCATTCCCGCGAGAATCACCACGACCTCCTGTTCCCTCGCCTGCTCGATGATCTCGGACAGGTTCTTCTTCATCTGCCCGACCGACAGCCCCCGCAGGCCGTCGTTGGCGCCCAACGCCACGATGAGCACGCGCACGTCGCCTTCGAGCGCCCAGTCGAGCCGCCGCAGTCCGCCGGCGGTGGTATCGCCCGACACGCCCGCGTTGACCACCTCGAACGCGTAGCCGTCCGCATCGAGCTTCGTCTGCAGCACGGCCGGATAGGCCTGCTGCTCGAGCAGGCCCAGACCCGCCGTCAGGCTGTCGCCGAGCGCCACGATCCTCGGAGGCTCCGCTGCGCTCCCCTCGTCTGGCGCCTGCGACGGGGCCGGCGGTCGTGCCTGATTAGACGCGTTCGTGTCGGTCGCGTTCCCGCCGCAGCTGGCCAGCGCCATCAGCAGGTACAGCACGAGTGACGAATGGAGGGTTCTGCGTAAAGTCACGTTCTCACAATTTCCCGAGCTGTTCATCGAGCGCCTGGATGGCCTGCTCGAGCATCTTCTTGTGGGCGGGCACGGTGGCGCGCGCCAGGTCCCCTTCGGCACGCGCCTTCGAAAGCTCGAGCGCCTGGCGTCGAACCGCCGTGTCCCGTTGCTCAGGTGTCAGCGAAGGGCCGGTTCTCTTGTCCCGTGTCGCTTCTTCCTGTTGAGCTTCGACGAATTTCGAATCGAATCCCCTCGCCATCCTTCGATTCTAATCCGTCGCGGCGGTATGGCGTTTGCTGCCATAAGCAGCGATATGCAGGGAGCGAAAGAAATCGTCCGCGTGGCGGCCCTGGGGGATCTCCACCACGGCAAAAACGCGGTGCAGGGGTCCCTGCAGCCGCTGTTTGCGCAGATCACCGACACCGCCGACATTCTGATCCTCGCGGGTGACCTCACCGACTACGGCCTGCCGGACGAGGCCCGGGCGCTGGCGCGCGAGATCACGAGCACGCTGAAGATCCCGTGCGTCGCCGTGCTCGGCAATCACGATTTCGAGTCGGGACAGCAGGCGGAGGTCTCGACGATCCTCCGCGACGCCGGCGTCGTGGTGCTCGACGGCGACAGCACGGAGATCCACGGCATCGGCTTCGCAGGCGTGAAGGGGTTCTGCGGCGGTTTCGGGCGTCGCGCGCTCGGCCCATGGGGTGAAGAGATCATCAAGCACTTCGTGCGCGAAGCCGTTGACGAAGCCCTCAAGCTCGAATCGGCCCTCGCGCGCCTGCGCACCGAGCGGCTCATCACGGTGCTGCACTACTCACCCATCCAGGCCACCGTCGAAGGCGAGCCGCGCGAGATCTTCCCGTTCCTCGGCTGCAGCCGTCTCGAAGAGCCGATCGGGCGATTCCCGGTGTCGGCGGTGTTCCACGGCCACGCGCACCATGGTCAGCCCGAAGGCCTCACCACGGGCCACGTGCCCGTCTTCAACGTCTCCGCGTCGCTCATGAAGGAACTGTTCCCCGACCGCCCCTTCCGGGTGGTGGACATCAACATGAAAGCCGGAGCGGCGATCGACGATAGCGAACGCCATGATCGCCGCGCAACCGACAGGATAGAGGTTACGAAATGACATTGACCGCGATGACACTGCTGCTCGCGCTTGGCACCCAGGGCCAGGCGCCTCCTCCGCCATCAACGCCCGCGCAGCCGGCCACGAAGCCGGCCGTCGCGGCCAAGCCGTCCGCGGCCAAGCCGTCTGCGGGGCTCGCCGTGCAGGTCGCGCTGGATCGCGCGGGCTTCTCGCCGGGCGCACTGGACGGTCAGGTGGGGGGCAACACGCGCAAGGCGCTGGAGGCGTACCGGAAAGCCAACGGCGGCGAGCCGCCGGCGACCGAGGCCGTGACGACGTACCGCATCACCGAGGGTGATGCCGCGGGGCCCTTCGAACCGGATATCCCGTCCGAATTGCCGGACCAGGCCAAGCTCAAACAGCTCGCCTACCGCAATGTGCTCGAAGCCCTGGCTGAGCGCTTTCACGCGACCCCGGCGCTGCTCCAGCGCCTGAACCCGGGAGCGAAGTTCGCGGCCGGCGAGGACATCACCGTTCCCAACGTCGAGCCGATGCAGGTGCCCGGCGACGAGCAGACACCGCAGGAGAAGCCACAGACCAAGCCCGCGCCAGGGGAGAAGCCGGCCGACGCGGGCAAGAAAGCCGCCGGTCCGGACGCGAAGCCTGCGGCGAAAGCCGGGGGCGACGTTACCGTGACCGTCTCGAAGTCGGCGTCCACCTTGACCGTCACCGACGCCGCCGGGAAGGTTGTGATGTACGCTCCGGTCACCAGCGGCAGCGAGAAGGATCCGCTCCCGATCGGCACATGGAAGGTGAATGGCGTGGCCCGGAACCCGACATTCCACTACAATCCGGATCTGTTCTGGGACGCGGACCCCACGCATGCCAAAGCCAAAATTCCGCCCGGACCCAACAATCCGGTGGGCCTCGTGTGGGTGGATATCTCGAAGGAGCACTACGGTCTGCATGGCACACCCGAACCGTCGACGATCGGCCGCACTGAATCACACGGCTGCGTGCGTCTCACGAACTGGGACGCGCTCCGTCTCGCGGCGCTCGTCAAGCCGGGGACGCCGGTGATCTTCCGTCAGTAGCCGTGCGGAGTCCTCACGGCTGGCGCGCCGCGACCTTCACGCCCGAGCGCATGCGAGGCGCTCGCCTCGTGCTGTTCGGCGTCCTCTGGGGATTTCTCGCAGGGGTCCTGTCGGTGTCGGCGGTCGTCTGGAAGGCGGAGTCGGAACAGACCTGGCTCGGCAAGAGCGCCCGATGGGTCGCGGCGCGGCTCCCCGGCGTGGATCGCTGGGACGAGGGGGCCATCGACGCCGACTCGCCGGTCCTCGAGTCCCCCGTGGCCACCGCCGGCTCGAAAGACGGGCCGGCGCCGACGCCGTCCATCAGTGCACCACCGGCCTCAGAGCTCGAGGATCGCGATCTCCTCATCCCGGTGGAAGGGATCGGCCCGGGGCAGCTCGTGCGCTCCTTCGATGATCGGCGGGGATCATCGCGGAAGCACGAAGCGATCGACATCCTGGCCCCGCTGGGGACGCCGGTTCGCGCGATCGAGGACGGCAGGATCGCCCGCCTCTTCAACAGCAAGGCCGGCGGCATCACGATCTACCAGTTCGATCCGACCGAGCGCTTCTGCTACTACTACGCGCACCTGCAGCGCTATGCCGACGGTCTCCGCGAGAACGACACCGTGCGGCGGGGGCAGATCATCGGGTATGTCGGTATCTCAGGGAATGCGCCGAAAGACACGCCGCATCTGCACTTCGCGGTGTTCCGGCTGACGGCCGAGAAGCGCTGGTGGGAAGGGACGCCGGTGGATCCCTACGACATTCTGCGATGAGATCAGCGCCTAGCCGAGCGGCTGCCAGCCGTCGGCGCGCAGCGTCTCCTGGATGTCAGCCGACCGCCGAAGCAGGCGGTTGGGATCGGAATACTGCTCGACCTCCTGCCGTCCGTCGGGGTGCGTGATGACGATCTCGTAATCGTCACCGTCCTGCTGCCGGCGAATCTCATAGTGGAGTTGCGCCTCGTGGCGCGCGAAGAACCACAACATGGCCGGAAGTATCGGTCCGGACGTTCGCCGGCTGTAGAGATTCGGCCCGCGCCGTCGACCGCGCTTACCGCGCCCAGCCCACCGAGAAAGCCGTCGCGCCGTCGCGCAGCCCTTTCCCGACGTCGATCCGCAGGACGCTGCTTCCGGGGAACGCCAGGCGCACGCCGGCGCCGGCATCGATATGCCACGCGGCGCCCGGGTGGCGGCGGCGCTCGGCGCGCGCGGCATCCACGAAGACCGCCGGCGCGATCCGAAGGACTCTCATCACCGGCTTCAGCCAGTGCCGTCCCTCCACGCTCCCGTGATAGAGGCGGCGGCCGAAGACGTCGCCGGTGACGCGCCCATCGTCGAGCAGCGGGTGCGCGCGGAGCAGCGGGCCCCGGGCGTGTCCCGTGCCGGCGCCAGGCCACAGGGCGAGAGGCGCCGTGGTGGACGCGACATCCACCCCCGCGACAGCGGCGAAGACCGCTCCCTCGTGCCGGGCCCGCGACCGCCAGGACGCGGCGGCACCGGCGCTCCAGGCCGTAAAGGCGCCCGCCAGCCCGGTCGCACCGCCGCGCAGTGCCACGGCCTCTCCTGCCAGCCGCTGATCCAGGGCCGTGGTGACCGTCGCGGTGCGTCCCCTGTCGCGCCAGTGGTCGATGCCGGCCGCAACCTCCCATCGCAGCAGCGTCGTGGTCCAGTTCGACAGCGCGAGCGATCCGCCCTGACGCGATTCCACGACCGAGGCAGGCTCTGCGCCATAGGTCTCTTTCTCGCCGAAGACTTCGGTCCGCCAGACGCCAACGCGCGACGGGGCCTCGTACGCGAGGGAGACCCGCGGGCGCGCTTCCCACCAGCGCCATTGGGCGGTCACCCGGTCACCGCCGCTCGTGACGCTGGCGGCACTGAGCGCGATCTCCCGGTCGGTCACGAGACTGAGGCCTGCATTCAGGAGCGCGCCGCGTGTCGACGGGAACCGGGGGCGCTCGACGACCACCGCCTCGACATTCGCGCGCCCGCTGCCGATCGGACGATAGGTCACGCGGGCGGCGTCGGCGGACGGCAGGGCGTCGAGCCGCCGCGCCGCCGCGGCCAGGCCGCCGGACGTCAACGCGGTGTTCGGCGGAAGATTCAGCAGCGAGGTCACCACGGCATGGCGCGTGCGATCCAGTCCCTGCACGGTCACGAGATCGATGACCGGCTCGCCGATCGCGTTCCATGCCTTCAAGGCCGCCGCCGGATCGCCACCCACATACGCACTCGTCGCCAGAATGCGCCAGGCATGTTCGTCGCGTGGATCGCGCTCGACCGCCAGCCGCGCCAGGCGCGCCGCGTCGTCCCATTTCTTCTCGAGCGCGTAGACGCCCGCCGCTTCGCGCCACGGCGCCGAGGTCCCGGGACACAGGTCACCCGCCGACGTGAACATCTCCAGGGCCGCGTCGCGGTCTCCCCGCTCCGCGGCCCGCACGCCTTCAGCAATCAGCCCGTCACAGGGGGTCGCCGGCGCGGCCGCGCGAGGCGTCGCCTCGGTCCGCTCCGGCGCGGCAATCCCGCCGGCCGGAGGCAGCGCCAGCATCGTCCAGTACTTTGCCTTCTCCCACGCCGCTGTGAACACGCGTTCCTGAACGACGCGGAACGGCGCGCGCGCGGGATCGTGATAGATCACGCGTCCGTTGACCCAGGCGACGATGACGACGAAATGATAGGCGCCCGGCCGATCTTCGATCAGCGCCACGACGGGTTGGCGATCCGCAAGCCTGGCCTGGACGGTGGCGCGGTCGCCGCCGAACGAACGGGCATCCCATCCGCGCGCGCGCAGGTCGTTCAGCAGGGCGTCGGCGCGGATGCCGCCAGCGGCCTCATCGACCAGTGGCGCGAACGATTCCGCGTAGATGCCGGTGGCGCCCCAGTACCGCATGACCATCGCGGCGGCGGCGCCGCCGCACAGCGCTTCGCTCTGCTGGATGTAGGGAACGTCGAGAAAGCGGACGGAAGAGGAGGCGGGCTGCGCGGAAACGGTCGCCGCCGCCGTCACGAGGACGGCAGCGGCGATGAGCATGGTCGTCGGGATCAATCGATGGCGACGATCAGGATGATGATGAGCAGAATGAGGATGATCGTCGTCGTCGAGATGACAATCGTCGAGGCACCGCCCGCAAGCTGGTTGTCAACCTGCTGGGCCTGCTGCGCGAGCTGCCGCAGGTCGTCGCCCTGGAGCATGGACACGGCCGCGATGGCCTTGTCGAGAGAGATCCCCGCCGTGTCGGCCACCTCGCGCACTTCCGCGCGGCGCAGCAACGACTGGATGGCGTCGCGGTCGGCCTGGTCGCTTGCCACGCGCTCCTGCACGGCCGTGTCGAGCGCCGACTTGCCGATCACATTGCTCTGCGCGCTGGCCGCCGGGGCCATGAACAGAACAGCCAGACCTACTGCGAGCGTTCGCCTAACGAATTTCATCTAAGCCTCCCTGACAACTGCGTGAACACATAGAGCTGCATGGCCTCCAATCAAGCATCTTCCGTGCCCAGTTACGGCTGAGCTGGTGAGAGCTGCTCGAATTCCTCCACATGGACCGCACGGGCCTGCGCCTCGCCCCACTCGATGGTCCCCTCTTTCACCAGCCGGGCGAGGGACTCCTCGAGCGAGAACGAGCCGTGCCGCCGCGTGATCGTAATCTCCTGATGCAGGTGCTGCAGTGCGTTTCGGCGGATGTGCTGCCGCGCGCCATAGCCGACCATGAGGAGCTCGGCGGCCGGCACCAGCCCACCCCCCACCTTCGGCAGCAGGGTCTGCGTCAGCACCGCCGCGAGCGCCATCGCGAGCTCCTGGCGGATCGTGTTCTGCCGCTCCGGCGGAAACGAATCGGCCACGCGCGAGACCGTGGAGGCGACATCCGTCGTATGCACCGTGGACAGCACCAGGTGGCCTGTTTCCGCGGCCGCCAGCGCAATCCTCATCGTCTCGGGGTCGCGCATCTCGCCGACGACGATCACGTCGGGTGCCTGGCGGAGCGCGGCGCGCAGCGCCGTCGGAAAGTCCGGCGCATCGATACCGATCTCGACCTGCTCGACGAGGCTGCCGTGGTGCACGTGCTCGTACTCGATCGGATCCTCGATCGTGAGAACGTGGCGTTGGTCGCGACGGTTGATTTCCTCGACCAGGGCGGCGAGGGTTGTGCTCTTGCCGGAACCCGTCGGGCCCCCGACGAGCACGAGCCCGCGCGGAAGGCCGGCAAGCTGCTCGACCTGCGGGGGCAGGCCGAGCGTCGCCAACCGGGGCACGCGCTGAGGAAGCATGCGAACGGCGGCCGCCGCGCGGCCGCGCTCCCGGTGCAGATTGATACGGAAACGTCCGACGCCGTGCAGCCGAAACGACGCGTCGGCGATCTGCTCGTCGCGATACAGACGGCGGGCGTGTGGTGGCAGCGCGGGGAGGACGATCTCTTCGATGTCCACGCCGTCGAGCGGTCCAGGTTCGAGCGGCTGCACGCGGCCGTCGATACGTACCGTGGGCGGCGCCCCGGCGACGAGCAGCAGGTCGGTGCCCCTCTGCTCGGCCACCAGTCGCAGCCACCGCTCGAGGCGCACGGCCTCGCCCGGCACCGCCGCAGGGGACCGGGCCGGCAGTGGGGACACGCCGGCCGGGGTGGCATTCAGCTCGCGAATGAGCTCGTCGAGATCGTCGGGTTCGTCCATCGTGCGGTCAGGCGCGCCTGCCGCATTCTACGTGCATTCGTCCCCCAATCACGACCATCGCGCGACTGCGCCTATTGGCACGATCCTCACTCCCACGGCCCCAGGCCCGGAGGAGCGATTTACGTCAGCCGGATGTCAGCCTCTGGGACAAGCGCTCCCCAGCGGGTCTAGCGGATCTGAATCTGGTCGATCACCTGCTTGACGCCGGTCGTCTCGCGCGCCAGGGTCAGCGCGCGCTGCCGCTCGGCTTCCGAGCGCACGTTGCCCCGCAGGGTCACGACACCATCCGTGGTATCCACGTTCAGGTCGAGCGCCTTCACCGAATCGTCGAGCGCCATCTTCGCCTTGATCTTCGAGGTCAGGCGGCCATCCTCGATGGCGCGCATGGTGGCGTCGGCGGCTTGTGCCGCCTTTTCCTTCGCGACTTCGCCGGCCTGCCGGGCGGTGGCTCCCGCGTCGCGCGCGACCTCCTCGCCGGTCGTGCCGGTCACATCCCGCGGGCTGCCTGCGCCGCGCCAGCGATCGATGTCCCAGCCGAAAAAGAACACCCCTACGGCAACGACGACGATCGCGAGCAGGACGAGTTTGAACAAACCCCTGAGCATGTTTCACTCCTCGAGCCGGGACGCCGGCTCTGCCGTTGTAGTCTGACCGAGCCCTGCCGATGAGGCAGCAGCAACCGTGCCAGCTGATATACCCGGACGCCGCCATAGCGGAAGCGTCTTGTTCCCGGCTCTCCGTCGGCGTCGCCCTGCGCCGATGCGTCAGGAGTTCGTTGCCCTACCCGATAGCGCGCTCGCGACAGCACCATACAATATTCGGATGTTGAGTCTCCTTTTCCTGGTGGGTTTCCTCCCTGGCCCCCAGCTTCCCGTCCAGCCTCCTGTCCAGCAACCGCCGTCACCGGTGACGAGCCGACTGCAGGTGTTTCTCGACTGCGGACATGGATGCTTTGGAGACTACCTGCGCGAGGAAACGCCCTGGGTGGATTTCGTTCGCGACCGCAGTGAAGCGGACGTCCACGTCATCGTCACCGATACGGGCACCGGGAGTGGTGGGCGGGAATATGTGCTGGCCTTCATCGGTGAAGGCACGCGCGAAGGCCGCAACCACACGCTGAAAGCCGTCACGGGCACGGGCGAGCCCGAGGACGTCCGGCGCCGGCAGGTCCTGACGACCTTCCGGATCGGGCTGTTGCAGTATCTCGGACAGGACGGCGCCCCACCGCAGCTGCAGGTGGACGTGGAGCTCGAACCGACGGCCGCAGATGCGGCCGCGCCGCGTCACGACCCGTGGAACAGCTGGGTCTTCAGCATCCGCGGCTCCGCCTCGATGGACGCGGAGGAATCGAACAACGAGCGCGAGGCCAGCGGCTCGTTCAGCGCCGACCGGATCACCCCTGACTGGAAACTCACGTTCGGGATGAGCTTCGACCAGGAAACCGAGGAGTTCGATCTCGACGAGAACGACCCGGTGAAGGTGTCGCGGCGCGAGCGCGAGGTGGACGGGCTGGCGGTGAAATCGCTCGGCGAGCACTGGTCGGTCGGCGCGCGGGGCGAGATCCGGTCGTCCACCTTCGACAATACCAAGCTGCGCCTGGCTGTCGCGCCGGCGATCGAATTCAACTTTTTTCCGTATGCGTCGTACCAGCGGCGGCAGCTCCGCGCGCAATACGCGCTCGGGATCCAGCGGCAGACGTACCACGAGGAGACACTCTTCGGAAAGCTCGAAGAGACCCTTCCGGCGCATGAAGTGTCGGTGAATTACGATCAACGGGAGCGCTGGGGCTCGGTCGAAGGAGAGGTCGAGTGGTTCCAGTACCTGCACGATCTGTCGAAGTCGCGTCTCGAAGCCAACGGCGAGGTGTCCTGGCGGATCCTGCGCGGCCTGTCGATTTCGGCGGAGGCGAACGCCTCGCGGATCCACGACCAGCTGTCGCTGCGGCGCCGCGGCGCGACCCCCGAAGAGATCCTGCTGCGCCTGCGCGAGCTGCAGAGCGACTATGAGTACGGCTTCAGGCTCAGCCTCACCTACACCTTTGGATCCATCTTCAGCAGCATCGTGAATCCACGGTTCGGCCAATAGGGTGCTGGGTGCCGGTGCGGAGTGCGCGGTGCGCCGTGCTGTGCGGGGTGCGGGGTGCGAGTGCCATGTGCGGAGTGCCGGCACCCGGCACCAGCACCGCGCACGGCGCACCGGCACCAGCACCGCGCACCGCGCACGGCGCGGCTGATGAGAAGCTCGGCGACCGCTGCGGCCATGATCAGCAGGATCGCCACCACATACGGTTTGCCCTGTGAGGCGGTCAATCCCAGTCGCCGGAGCATGCGCCTCCTGAGCCATTCGCAGGAACGGCTCTACCGGAGGTATCACGCGGCTCGACAGCGACTGGGCTAATCCGCGCGCAGCTGAGGGGTATCGGTCCCGGAGAGGGTCCGGCCGGCCACGCGGATCGCGGCGATGAGGAGGAGCACCCCCGTCCAGAAGACGAGCCGGGGCCAGGCGTAGAGGCGGTACGGATACGCCTCGCTCACGAATCCGCCCGGGCCACCCGCACGCTGCTCGGCGTCGAGGCGCTGGACCGCGTCCCAGCGGTGCCCGGGACCGGCGTGTGTCGGCGTGTCGAGGACCGGCGCGTAGTACTTCTCGAGAATTCGATTCTCGAACCACGCCCTGCGCACGTCGCCGGCCGTCCACAGCTCGTTGCGCGCCTGCACATGCTCGAGCCCCTCGCTGAGGTACTGATCCTCGCGGGACAAACGCACGAGCGTCGTGGGCGGCGGCGCGCTCGCCCACGTGGCCGCGCGGCCGGCCTGCAGCGCCAGCAGTCGCTCCGCGTTGAACCTCGACGTAAAGGTCCCGATCTCGTCATCGGTGACATTGGACCCGAGATGCACGACGTGGAAGAACGCCGCGAACGTCAGCAGCGCCGCGATCGCCAGCCGCACGATGCGACGGCGCGAGCCGGGCGCCAGTGCCGCAAGACGCGGGGGTGGATCGACGCCCAGGCTGAAGAGGAGGCCGGTGACGATCGCGACCAGGTTCAGGAACACGTCGTTCATCTCGCCCACGCGGTTCGGGATGAACCACTGGAACCATTCCTCCACGCTGCCGACGATCAGCCCGGCGAGTACCGGGAGGACCAGGATCGAGACGTCCCCGAGCGGACGCCAGGCCCGGTAGAAGAGGAACGTGATCAGGCCGTACTGCAGAAAATGAAACCGCTCGACGGCGTTTCGCTCGGGAAACTCCGTCGCCATCGCCAGCGAGTAGGTCGCGGCGATCAGGATCGCCAGTGCGATCGCGCCGTAGCGCTGGGCCTTCCGGTCGCTGATGCGCCACACTGCCGCGGCCAGGGCGACCGCGAGGCCGATCGCCGCCGCGCCGGCGAGGATCAGAAGGTACTGTCCGGGAAACTCGCGCCGGACGGCACTGCGGATCTGCCCGACGAACGGGGCGGACAGCACGAGGGCCGCGGCGACAGCCGTCGGAAGGAGAAAACGGAGGAATGGTCGCGTCACGGCTGCATGTACAGCCCCGCCCCTGGCCCGACGGGCAGGCCCGCGAGAATCCAGACCACGAGCATCAGCGTCCACCCGATGAAGTAGATCACCGTATACGGCAGCATCGTCGCCACGAGCGTGCCGAGGCCGGCCTTCGCCTGGTAGCGCTGCATGAACGCGATGATCAGCGCGAAATACGTCATCATCGGCGAGATGACGTTGGTGACGCTGTCGCCGATGCGGTAGGCGGCCTGGGTGAACTCCGGGGTGTAGCCGAGCAGCATGAACATCGGCACGAACACGGGTGCCATGATCGCCCACTTGGCCGACGCGCTGCCCATGAACAGGTTGATCATCGCCGACACCATGACGAAGGTAACGATCAGCGGAATCGTGCCGAGGCCCGACGCCTCCAGTGCCGCCGCTCCCTTGATCGCGAAGATCAGCCCGAGGTTCGTCCAGTTGAAGAAGGCGACGAACTGCGCGGCGAAAAAGACGAGGACCAGATAAACCCCGAGCGTCTCCATCGCCTTCCCCATCGCCCGCACGACATCATTGTCGCTGCGGACGGTGCGCGCGCCGATGCCGTAGGCGAGGCCCAGGATCAGGCCGCTGAAGAAGATGAGCGCGACAATGCCCGACATGAACGGCGAGCGCAGGAGATCCCCGGTCGTGGGATCCCGAAGGAAGCCCGCGCCCGGCACCGTCAGGCCGAAGTAGCCCTCCGCGGGGATCGTCGCCCAGAGCAGCGTCACCGCCACGGCGACGAAGGCCACCCCCGCAAACGCGAGTCCGCGTTTCTCGACTGACTTGAGCGTCGTCGTATCGGCGTCGGTGTGCTCGGCGCCGACGTACGTGCCGAGGCGTGGTTCGACGATCTTCTCCGTCACGATCGTACCGAGCGCTGCGATCAGAAACGTCGAGGTGAACATGAAATACCAGTTCGCCGAGGCGTTGACCTCGTAGGTCGGGACGACGATGCGGGCCGCTTCCTCCGAGAGCCCGGCCAGCAGCGGATCGACCGTGCCGAGAAACAGGTTGGCGCTGTAGCCGGCCGAGACGCCGCCGAACGCCGCCGCCAGGCCCGCGATCGGATGCCGTCCGACCGCGTGGAACATCATCGCGGCCAGCGGGATGAGCAGGACGTAGCCCACTTCCCCGCCCATGTTGGACAGGACACCCGCGAAGACGACCGCCAGCGTGAGCAGCCGCGGCGGCGCGGAGAGGACGACGAGCTTGAGCGCCGCGCCGATCAGGCCGCTCCCCTCAGCCACCGCGATGCCGAGCATCGCCACCAGCACCGTCCCGAGCGGGGCAAACCCGGTGAAGTTGGTGACCATGTCGGTCATGATCCGGTGCAGACCGGCGAGCGAGAGGAGGCTGACGGGTTGAATCTCCTTCTTCGTGTTGGGATGGATGACCGTGAGATCGAACTGCGCGGCGATGCCGGACGCGACGATCACCGCGAGCGCCATCAGCGCGAACAGCGTCGCGGGGTGCGGGAGGGCGTTGCCGCCGCGCTCGATGATGCCGAGAAACCGGGACAGAAGAGTGCGCGGAGCCTGCTCAGCCATTGGGGCATTCTATCCGCGTCGGCCTCGGAGGAGACGGAGGAAACGGAGTTTCTACAACGGAGGATCGGAGTTCAAAACGGAGACACGAACGGAGAAGACAACATTAAATTACTGTCACACGACGATTTCTCTTCGAGTCCCCTGGCGAGGCCGCGCCAGATCGTGGCAGCTCTCACGGACTCACCGCAGAGCACGCTGAGGACGCGAAGAACTTCCTTGTCGTTCGCGTCTCACGGTTCGCAGCTCCGTTCCGCCGGCAGAAGCTCGGTCCCGACCAGAACCCGGGACTCGCGAAAGCGGCCAGGAGAAAACCAATTGGCTTCTCCGTTCGTTGCTCCGTTTCTCCGTGCCTCCGTTGTGTAGAAACTCCGTTCCCTCCGTCACCTCCGGGACACTCAGCGCGCGCCCCAGGGAGCAGGGGGCGTCGCCACCTTCCTCCGGAGATCGAAGTCGATGCGGAACCGGCGATCCGTGCCTTCGCGGCGGAGCGCGTACACGAAGGACGTGCCCGGTTCGAGCTCGATCGTCCAGACGTTGGTCTTCGCTTCGGGGATGATCCCCACCGTCTGGGCATCCGCGGGAAACTCGATCTTGTTCGGCGCCGCGCCCGCGCGCGAGTCGCCGCCGTACTGCGAGACCTTGTCTTCGGTGCCGTCCTCGTGGCGGTGGTCGTGCTTCAGCCGGATGCCGGACGCCGTGCGCGTCAGCACCCACGTGCGTGAGCGGTCCTCTCCTACATGGAACGGAATGCGGATGACCGTCGGCGTGCACTCCCGCACGTGCATCGTGAGGGTCTTACCGGCGAAGGTCGTGTCGGTGGGCGGCGCTTCGACGACCTTTCCCTCGAAGGCGCTGCCGCAGAGGGCCTGGAGGTTGGTCCAGAACCGGTCGTGCGGGTTTTCCTGCGGCGCGGCGGACAGAGTGGACGTGAGTGTGATCAGCAGCAGCATGGTCATGGTGGATGGAGCCTACCCCATGCCGCTCGCTCGCCGCCAGCCCTGTCTCAGTCCTGCCGAAGGGCCACCACGGGATCGATCCGCGAGGCGCGCCGTGCGGGGATCGCGCAGGCCAGCAATCCCGTGATGAGGAGCGCCGCGCACGCGATGCCGAAGGACAGCGGATCGGTCGTCGGCACGCGGAAGACGAACGCCGCCATCACGCCGTTCATCGCGAGCGCCGCGCCCGTGCCGAGCGCGACGCCGAGGCCGATCATCCAGGCGCCTTGCCGGAGGATCATTCGCATGACGCCCGCCGCGCTCGCGCCGAGCGCCATCCGCACGCCGATCTCGGGCACGCGCTGCGCGACTGACTCGGCGATCACGCCGTAGATCCCGATCACCGCGAGGCCCAGAGCGATGATCGAGAAGAGGCTCACGAGCCAGAGCGTGAAGCGGCGTGGCGCCGTCGCGATGGCGAGCCCCTCCACGAGGGTCTCGATACGCGTGAGCGGAAGCTCCGGATATGCCTGCCGGACGACCGTCCGGATCGCCGGGAGCAGTTCCCGTGGATCGCCGCTCGTTCGCACAAGCATGTTGTTCGTCCAGAACGACCCGGTCTGTGCGCTCGGGACGTAAAGCGTCGGTTCGGGGTCCGGTTCGAGACCGGTCCGCCTGACGTCGTTCAGCACGCCGACGATGAGGACCGGCCGTTTGTCTTCGTGAAGGAACGTTTGCCCGAGTGCGCCCCCGGGCCAATGCCGCTTCGCCGCTGTCTCGTTCACCAGCGCGACAGGCTCGGCCTTCAGTCCGTCATGGTCGTGTAACAGTCGGCCTTCGAGCAGTCGCGCCCCGAGTGCCTCGAGGTATCCCGGCCCGACGGCATCAATCGTGATCCTCACGTCGTGAGTCGGGTCGCCTGGGAGCGTGATGGCCGTGCCCATTCCGCCCGGGTTCAGCGGACGCGATCCCACGCCCGCAGCGACGACGCCCTGCAGCGATCGAATACTGTCAGTCAGATCTGCCTCGAGCCTGGCCTTCGCGGCCCCGCCGTCGCGCATGCCGCGAATGTCGGGAGAAAAGCCGATCGAGATGACGTTTGACGGATCGTACCCGAGCGGCAGCGCACTCACCACGCGCATCGACTGGACGAGGAGCCCCGCCGCGACGGCGAGCAGCAGCGCAAGCGCGATTTCGCCGACGATGAGCGCCTGGCGGACCCGGCCGCCATGCCCGCCGGCTGCGCCGGTGCTTCGAAGCGTAGTGCCGAGCGCTGACCGTCCGGCCGTCACCGACGCGGCAAGGCCGCAGGTCAGGCCGACGCTAACGGACGCGATCGCGGCAAACGCCAGCGCCTCCCAGCCGAGGGCCACTTCGGTCAACCGCGGGATGTTTTGCGGAGCAAGGGCAACCAGCGAAGGCACAGCCCACCACGCGATGAGAAATCCGCCGACTCCTCCGGCGACGGCAAGCACCAGTCCTTCGGTGAGGGCCTGCCGCACGAGATGCGCGCGGCTCGCGCCGAGCGCAACGCGTGTGACCAGCTCGCGCTGTCGCCCGGATGTGTGCGTCAGCAGCAGGTTCGAGACATTGGCGGCGGCAATGAGCAGCACGCAGCACGCCGTCCCGAAGAGGAACCACAACTGAGTCTGGACGCCCGCCGTCACGTGCTCTCTGAGCGAAGTCACGCGAGCGCCCCACCCCTTGTTCCCCTCCGGGTGGGCCGCCTCCATGCGGCTTGCTATCACGTCGAACTCCGCCTGTGCTTCGGCCACCGTGGCGCCCGGTGCAAGCCGTCCGATCGCCATCAGATACCGCGCCCGCCGCTGGACCGGCTCGAGCACGTCCGGCAGCCAGCACTCAGCCTCGGGCGCGAGCGGAAAGACGAAGTCCTTCTCCAGGACGCCCACGACCTCGACGTTCCAGCGTCCGAGCGCTGCCCGCTGGCCGATGATGTCGGCGCGTCCGCTGAATTGCCGCTGCCAGAGGCGGTGGCCGATGACCGCCGAGGTCGGAATCGGCGCAGCGTCTGGTGCCTTTGGATCGCGGGCGGCCAGTTGCGCCGACAGCGACTCGTAATCGCCTGCGTTGAGGAGTCTCCCAACGACGACACGCGCCGGCACAATCCTGAAGAAATCCGCTGAGACGGCCGCGCCCTCGACCTCCTCCGCGAAGCCGTGCTGAACGATCCTGATCGACGGCCGGGCGATGGTTGCCAGGCCGTCGAGCGTCCGCGTGTCTTGCTGCCAGTCGAGGAAGTTGGCCGGCGACACGCGAAAGGGCTCGCGCGCCGGAGGCGGGCTGACTTCCGAGAGGCTCACCAGCCGCTCGCTTCCCGGCAGCGGCAGGCTCCGCCACAGAACGCCGTACACGACGCTGAAGATGGCGGCGGTGAGTCCGATGCCGATCGCGAGCGTGAGGAGTGCGCTGGCGGTCGTCCCTGGGCGACGGCGAAACAGGCGCAGCGCATAGCCCGCGTCGCGCCTGAGGATGTCGAGATGCTCGCTCGGGGCGCGCCGCAGTGCGTCGAGCAGCGTCCGCGTCCACAGTCGCGCGCGCTCACGCGAGCTCGCCGCATCGTCCCGCTGATCGCGGAAGTCGTCGGCCATCTGGTCCCCGAAGTCGCCGCGGAACTCGCGCGGGAAGAGTTTGAGGAGGGCGCGATACACGCGATCGTGATGTCGTCTACTCATAGGCTTGTCCCGAGCGAGCCCTCAATCATGCGAGTCGAGGGGCTATCCCTCTGCAGGTGTGGCCAGTAGCTTTTTCACCTGGGCGACGGCGACAAGGTCACGGAGGCGTTCGGCCTCGGCAAGCGCCACCTTGCGTCCGAAGGCCGTCAGCCGGTAGGCGCGGCGGCGGTCGGTGCTGCCGAGCACGGATTCCCGGATCAGACCATCCGCGAGCAGCCGCTTGATGATGCCGTAGAGGGTGCCGGTGCTGAGCTCCACGTGGCCGGAGGTCCGCTCGAGGACTTCCTTCAGAATCGCGTAGCCGTGCTTCTGGCCGTCGGCCAGCGACAGCAGGACATGAAAGAGCGCCGGCGTCAGCGGCAGGTATCCGGCGGGATCGCGGGTCGCGTCACTAGCCATGTCGCGCCACGATATGTCGTGCCACGACGTATGTCAAGGGGAACTGACGCTGAGGGTGCGGGGCTCACGCTGAGGGCCTGCCTCGCCGAAGCTCGAAGAGCGAAGGCGGGTGCGAGGTGCGGGTGCACGAGGGTGTTTACCCCGCCCTGCTGCGTGAATGCCGCGCGAGCGTGGACCACCAGAGCAACGCGACCCAGAAGATCTGCAGCGGCGTGCGGAGCCACAGCGGCGTCGCGGCCGACCCGCCGAGCGTCACGCCCGAGAGTGCGGCGTAGACGTTCGCGGGAAACATCGCCACGAGCAATGCGATCAGGCACCAGGCGGCCGCCCGCCGCCAGCGCCACGTGAACAACCCGCCCGCGCCGGCCGCCTCGAGCAGTCCGGTCACGTAGATCACCCACAGCGCGCCGGTCAGCGGCGGCGGAATCATCGCGGCCATGTCGTACTTGAGGCTGGATGCGTGCGAGCCGGCGGTGAACAGGAACATCACCGCGAGGCCGATGCGTGCCGCGTCGCGCCACGGCACGAACGCGCGCGCGAGCAGCGTCGAGACGATCTGCACGATCAGGGGGGCCATGGAGGGCCCCAGCTTACACGTAAGACTCAGCCACGCCCGACCTAAAGGTCGGGCCTACGAGCCTTTGGCGCGGCCGGCGGGGCTCTGAGCGCGTCGCGAGAAGGCCCGCCGCCATCCCTCAGGCCACGCCTATAATCGACGCCATGGATCCGCGCGTCCTCCTTGCGGCGGGAGTGGTTGCGGCCGGTCTGCTGGCGCAGCAGGCGCCTCAGCAGCCCACGTTCCGCACGCGCGCGGAGCTCGTGCGCGTCGACGTCACGGTCCTCGATCGCAGCGGCAAACCGCTCCCCAACCTCACGGCGGATGACTTCGTCGTCCTCGAGGACGGCGTCCCGCAGAAGATCCAGACCTTCCAGTTCCTCGAGTACACCGGCGCGCACGGGCCGGACGAGGACCTGACGCTCACGATCGGTCCGCGCGACGGCCGGAACGATCAGCTCGCGCGCGAAGACGTCCGCCTGTTCCTCGTCTTCTGGGACGAGTACCACATCCTGCCGAATCATCAGGAGGCGTTCCTGCGCGACGAGCTGACGGCGTTCGTGCGCACGATGGTGCATCCGACGGATTTCGTGGCCCTGATGGATCCCTGGACGCCCATGAGCCACCTGGAGTTTTCGCGCGACCGCTACCGGCTCGCCGACCAGATCCGTGCGCTGCGCGGCCGCCAGGGTGTGATGATCCCGCGCAATGGCGCCGAGGAAAATCACTTCCGTATGCAGGGCCGTGTGCCGTTCGTGCGCGAGCAGGTCTCGCTGACGGCGCTGAAATCGGCGGTCGCGCACCTCGGCGCGCTGCGCGAGGGACGCAAGACGCTCCTGTACCTCAGCCAGGAGTTTGGCCTGGGCCGTGACACCAACGCCTGGGCGATGGATGTGATGAGGGAGGCCAACGCTGCGAACGTGGCGATCTACTCCATCAATCCGCGGGGGCTCGAGGTCGGCCGTTCCAATTTCCGCACCGGCTTGCTGGCGAACATCGCGCACGGGACCGGCGGCGAGTCATTCGTGACCAACTCCCCCGCGGTCGCCTTCCAGCGCGCGGTCACGCAGTCGAGTGCGTCGTACCTCCTCGGCTACGAGCCGTCCCCCCTCCGGCATGACGGCGCGTTCCACGAGATCGACGTGAAGCTCAAACGCGGCGGGCTGCAGGTCCGCGCCCGAAACGGATATCACGCGCCGGACGCCGCCCAGATAACCGCCGCTCGCGAGGCGACGAAGGAGGCGGAGCTCCCCGCGCCGATCGACACGGCGTTCACCGGCCTCGTGCGGGTCCCCCGGCCGGATTCAGAGGAGCAGCCAGGGGAGGTCGCGACAGTCCTCGTGCCTGACACACCGTCGCCGGCGTTGTCGGTCGCCGCCCCCACACTCTGGGTGGTGCGCACGCCGGCCGAGCTGAAGCGCGCACACAGCGATCCGCCTCCGGCGGCGTACGCGGGACGAGAGTTCTCCAGGACCGAACGGATCCTGATGCGGATTGTCGTCGAGGGACAGCTCGCGGGAACGGCATCGGTGTCGGTTGGCCTCATCGACCGCCGCGGGAAGCGCCTCACCGACCTGCCGTTCACGCGCACGCCGACCGGCTGGCTGCTCGACCTGCCGCTGCAATCGATCGCGCGAGGCGAATACCTGATCGCGGTGGAGGCCGAAGCCGAGGGACAGCGTTCGACTGCGTATGTCCCGATCAGGATCCAGGATCGATAATCGGCTGCCGCGCGCGCTGCTGTGAGGCGCGAACTTCGGCTATTCTTACGCTCATGGGTCCGGCGACGCTCGCGATCCTCCTTCTGGCAGCAGCGCAGCAGGTGCCGCTCTCACCGGCGCCGCCCCTGCGTGACTCCCGCTTCTACGTCCAGGCCGTGGCCGTCGCGACACGCGACGTCGGGCAGTCGAACTACCACCGCATCAACCCCCCGCTGGCCGGCTACGCGCTGGGCCTCACCATGGGCGCCGGCTATGCGTTCTCGCCGTCCGCAGCGGTCGAAGGGGAACTCGCGCTGGCCGGCGCGGTCTCGACGCCGCAGGTGTTCTCGTACAACTGGCGGGAGGAGTTCGTGACCGAGAACGTCGATCGGTTCGTCACCGTCCTCGGACGCTGGACGTCCCCGGAGGCGCACGTGTCGTTCGTCGCCGGCGGCGGCCTGACGTTCACGACCGTCAACCAGCGCGACGGCGTGCGCAGCGAGCCGTTCACCTCTGGCCGGCCCATGACGCCGATCGCCGACAGCACGCAGACGTACACGGCGCTGACGCTGACCGCCGGTCTGGACGCCGACATCCCGCTCAACCCGCGGATCGCGCTCGTTCCATCGGGACGCGTGCGCTGGGTGAATCGTCCCACCGACGGCAAGAGTTTCTACGCGGGCTCCGGCCCCTACGTCTTCCAGTTCGGTCTCGGCGTCCGCGCGGCGTTCTGACGTCAGCGGGTATCCGACAGCCCATTCGGACTATTCATCGCGTTCAACGCCGGTGCTCATGGGGTCACTCCGTCACCGGAACCAGCTCGCCACGACGGACCGGACGATCTCGGCCGTCCGGCCCCAGCGGGCCGCGAGCGTGCTGAACCTCCCGTCCAGGGAGCCGAAGCCGGCCGGCACCTCGAACAGGCTGGCCGCCAGGGGCTGTCGTGACACGTGCGTGACCAGCCTATGCGTGACGACGGATGCCGGCCGGTTGGCCGTCTCATCGCCGGTCGTTCGCCACGTCGACATGGTCTCGATCGCGAATCCCTCCTCCGGTGTGCCGATCTCTTTGAACGTCACGCGCGGCGCTTGCCTGCGCGCATCGGCCGGCGTCGCGCGGGCGACGAGGACGGCACGCGCGCGGCCGCTCGATCGCTGCTCGCAGCTCGGGCGTGTCTCGAGGTCGATGTACCACCCGTCGATGACCGTCTCGCTCGCCGTGCCGGATCGCTCGGACGGAATGTCCCGACGGGTCGTCAGAACGCGTCGCGCGGAATATCCGAACGCCATCCTCCGCTCGCCGGTATCGACGGTCGTCGTCTCGACGACGAAACTGGACGTGGCTGACGGTTCGTGGGATCGGCGGCCCATGGAGAGGGCGAACCGCTCGACCGCGGACAAACGGGCTTGCAGAGGATGACTCGCATAGGTCCGCTCCGCGGGATGCAGGACGAGGATTCGGTTGAGATCGCAGCGGCGGATGAGCACGTGTGCGCGCCCATCGTGCCGATCGCTGGAGGAGGGCGAGAACATCCGCGATTGCTCGCGAACGCGGTCGCCGGCGACGTACACCGTCGTCTCCATCGTTCCCGCCGGGAACGTCTCGCGGGTGACGATCTTCAGTCCGTCGAGCGGGCCGGCTGTCGCGCCCACCGCGACGCCGGCCAGTGACAACCCAAGGAAGACGAACCGCATGCCCAGACTCCTCCGCGCGCCGGTACTTTACGGGAATTCTAAGGCAATCCTGGCGGCCAGGTCGGGCATGGCGCGGCTGTCAGCGTCCTCGCCGCCCATTTGACGCGCGCCCCGGATTTTTTTTCGTCGGCGCACGAATTCGCTTGACAGGATTTCGCGCGGCCGCGATCCACGGCCCGGCTGTTGTCCACAGTGCGTCCAGCAGGCCGGCACGCGGCCCGTGCGCGACGATCGTCGATCAATCCAGCGCCGACAGTCATTTGCCTTCCGATCGGCGCACCAGCGCAATCCTCGCGTTGCAGAAACTGCGATGCTACA
This sequence comes from Vicinamibacterales bacterium, assembly GCA_040881785.1. Classification (GTDB taxonomy): domain Bacteria; phylum Acidobacteriota; class Vicinamibacteria; order Vicinamibacterales; family 2-12-FULL-66-21; genus JACDCA01. The sequence goes on along the minus strand of JBBECO010000258.1, from coordinate 1,187 downwards.
CAGGGATATGGCTACCGCAATCCCTTCCTTCCACGCATTGTCGGATCACGAGCTCCTTGCCGCCATCGAACGGCTTGCCCATGACGAACGACGCGCGACCGTCACCCTGATCCGGTCGTTGATCGAACTGGACGTCCGTCGCCTCTACCTCGGCGAGGGATACCCGTCGCTGTTCGTCTACTGCACGCAGGCGCTGCGCCTCTCGGAGCACGCGGCGTATAACCGCATCGAAGTGGCGCGCGCCGGCCGGCGCCATCCGCGCCTGCTGGCCGCGCTCGATCGAGGATCGATCAATCTCACCGCGGCGCGTCTGCTGTCCAGCCACCTCACTCCGGAGAATTGCGAGCGCGTACTCGAGGCCGCCCGCCACAAGAACAAGCGCCAGGTCGAAGAGATCGTCGCATCGCTCAGGCCCTTGCCCGACGTACCGGCGGTGGTCCGGAAGCTGCCGTCGCCGCCGATCAGGGCGGCCGCTCTGTCGTCGCTTCCCGCCAACCGTGCGGTTACCGCGGCACCGACAGCGATCCCTCCTGCGGCACCGTCGAGTGCGCGGTCAGCCGGTCATACCGTCAGCCCGGCACCGAAGCCCACGGTGACGCCGCTGGCACCGGAGCGCTACAGGATCCAGTTCACCGCCACGCGCGCCACGCACGACAAGCTGCGCAGGGCGCAGGAACTGCTGCGGCACGTGGTCCCGAATGGTGATCCTGCCGAGATCTTCGACCGTGCGCTGACGTTGCTGCTGAAGGATCTCGAGCGCACCCGACTGGCCGCCGTTGCCAAACCGAAATCTTCGCGCGGCGTGGCGGACGGCTCACGGCATATCCCCGCGGACGTGAAGCGTGCCGTGTGGGCGCGGGACGAGGGACGGTGCGCGTTCGTCGGCTCGCGCGGCCGGTGCACCGAGCGCGGGTTCCTCGAGTGGCATCACGTCACGCCATTCGCCGCCGGCGGTCTCGCGACCGTCGACAATATCCAGGTTCGGTGTGCCAGCCATAACCGCTATGAAGCGACGCTGTTCTTCGGGGACGATTCGCCGCGACTCGCCGTGGACCGCGCGGAGGTGTCTACGTGACGGCCGCCCGACTCGTTCCAGAACGAGTTGATGCGGCAAGCCCGCCCGCAATCTACAATCGGAGTGGCCGGGGTGGCGGAACTGGCAGACGCTCGGGACTTAAAATCCCGTG
>JBBECO010000257.1:1884-11744 GCA_040881785.1 Vicinamibacterales bacterium | reverse complement strand
CGCCCCGTGTCGAAGCCCCTGTCCATGGGCGGTTCGCGAACCGCCCCTATTTCACCGTCTCTCGCGCGACTTCTTCGATCGTCGTGACGCCTTCCATCACCTTGTGGAGACCGCTGCGGCGGAGCGTGATCATGCCTTCGTCCACCGCCTTGCGCCGCAGCTCGAGGCCGGAGGCGCCGATGAGAATCAGCTCGCGCAGCTCCTCGCCGATCTCCATGACCTCGTAGAGGCCGACCCGGCCCTTGTAGCCCGTGTTGTTGCAGGTCTCGCAGCCGGTTCCCTTTTGCGGTACGACCTTCTTCGCTTCCTCGGCCGTGAAGCCGGCCTCGACGAGCGCCTGCGGGGGATGCGGATGGTCCTTTTTGCACTTCGCGCAGATGCGGCGCACGAGCCGCTGCGCGCAGATCAGGTTGACCGAGCTCGCGACCAGGAACGGCTCGATGCCCATGTTCATCAGCCGGTTGATGGTGCTCGGGGCGTCGTTGGTGTGCAGCGTCGAGAGCACGAGGTGGCCGGTGAGCGCGGCCTTGACCGCGATCTCCGCCGTCTCGAAGTCGCGGATCTCGCCGACGAGAATGATGTTGGGGTCCTGGCGCAGGAACGAGCGCAGCGCCGCGGCGAAGTTCAGGCCGATGTTCTCGCGCACCTGGACCTGGTTGACGCCCACCAGGTTGAACTCGACGGGATCTTCCGCCGTCATGATGTTCGTTTCCGAGGTGTTGATCTTCGAGATCGACGAGTAGAGCGTGTTCGTCTTGCCGCTGCCGGTCGGGCCGGTGACGAGCACCATGCCCCAGGGCCTGGCGATGGCGGCCTCGAGCTTCTTGAGCGAGTCGGGCTCGAAGCCGAGCTTCGTCATGTCGAGCATCAGCTTGTCCTTGTCGAGCAGACGAAGGACGATCTTTTCCCCGAACAGCGTCGGCAGACACGACACGCGGAAATCGATTTCCTTCGTCGCGCCGTTGTCGGCAAACCGGATCTTGATGCGGCCGTCCTGCGGGAGCCGCTTCTCGGCGATGTCGAGCTTCGCCATGATCTTCATGCGCGAGGTGATCGCGTCGCGGAACTTCATGGGCGGCGCCATCACGTTGTAGAGGATCCCGTCGATGCGGAAGCGGACGCGGAATTCCTTCTCGTACGGCTCGATGTGGATGTCGCTGGCGCCCTTCTGGATCGCCGACATCAGCATGAGATTGACCAGGCGGATGACCGGCGCTTCCCCGCTCTGACGCTCGAGCGAGGCGACGTCGATCTCCTCGAGATCCTCGATTACTTCCACGTCGTCGTCGATGATGGCCGCCTCGGCCAGTTCCTTGCTGGCCATCTCGAGCGGGGTTGCCGGCGCGAGCGCCTCGGCGGCGCGCGAGGCCGGCGCCATGTAGTAGCGCTCGATCGCCTCGAGGACGGCCGTCTCCGAGGCGACGACCGGCTCCACGTTGTAGCCCGTCATGAACTTGATGTCGTCCATGGCGAACACATTCGTCGGGTCCGTCATCGCAATCGTGAGCGTGGCGCCCGAGCGGCTCAACGGCACGATCTGGTACTTGTGGGCCGTCTCCGAGGGGATCAGTTTGATGATGGTGGGGTCGATCTCGAACTGGGTGAGGTTGATCGACGGGACGCCGTACTGCTTGCTGAGGAGCGCGGTGATCTCCTCGTCCTTCACGAACCCGAGCTTGACGAGATTGAACCCGAGCTTGCCGCCGCTCGATTTCTGATAGCTCAGCGCCTCCTGCAACTGGGCAGGCGAAATGCGCTTTTCTTTGAGCAGAAGCTCGCCTATGCGAACGGCCATTCGTTCAGACTCGCGTGGCGCCACCAGGGCGCCTGCGCGCCTTCTGGCTGGAGGATGACCGAGCTGGGGGAGACGGGAATTGTAGCCTACTGACGAAATTTGTCAATAGACAAACCGGGCGGCGATCCCCCACTGGACGCCGGTCCGGTCCCCGCCGGCGGTCACGTGGCCGTCGATGAAGACCGATGCCCTCGCCGCGTAGCTGCCGCCGAGGCTGTAGGCCAGCCCCCGGGCGTCCTCGAGGGCCGGATCGTCCAGCGTATTGAAGCTGACGCCCGACCGGACGAAGGCCCGTGGCGCCAGGCGCCCCTCCACGCCCAGCGCGATGTCCCGGCGCTTGCCAAAACCGTCGTTCGACCGAAGCAGGTCGAAGTCAGCCGCCGCGACCCAGTTCGACGTCACGGCGTACGAAAAACCGGCCCGCGCCTGGCGTTCCAGCGTCAGGCGGGTCGTGCCGTCGGCGGTCTCGAAGCTCGGCTCCCGGAGATTCCGCAGCGTCAGGCCGACCTTCAGGGGGCCGCCGGCCGCCATCAGGCCGACGTCCAGATCGAACCGATTGCCGGGCTTTCCGAGGACTTCGGCCGCGTCGCTTTCCAGGGCCTCCTTCGCCGTCGCAGCGGCGATCGCGCTCGAGGCCGCGATCCCTCGCACCAGTTTGAGCGTCGTGCCGATGGCGATCGCCCGCGTGATCGACTGGACCAGCGTGATCCCGGCGTGGTGAGTCACCAGCGAATCCACCCGCACGGGGGCCGCCAGGGATAGATTTCGGTTCGGCAGTGCCCCATCAATAGGAAGCAGGGTGACCGGGGGCACCACCGAGGCCGCCCGCAGCCGGTAGTAGCCCAGGCCGAGGGCAGGCGTCGATAAACCTATGAGGAAACTTGACTTCTGGCTTCCCATGGGGCTGCCATCCGGGGCGGCCTCTCCCACGCCCCCGTCAACGACCAGGCTGAAGTAGGAGCCGGCCGCCAGGCCCGCCGGATTCCAGTAGATCGCCGTTCCGTCGTCGGCCACGCCCACGAACGCGCCGCCCATGCCCTGCGCCCGCGTCCCGGCGGCCGTAAACGACTGAGCGGCCGCCCCTGCGGGCAGAAGCCCTAACGAAAAGGCAAACACCAGGAAACCCACTGTCAAGTTGTTCATGATCGAGAGCTTAGCTCGGAAACATCTGACCGAATCCGGACGTATTTCAAGAAGTACCATCGTTCGTCCCACGTGCATCGAGCCGCTCGTCGGGCGCACATTTCACCACAATTGAATATGACCAACACAGCCATTCAGAGCGAGACTGCGCCTGCCCCGATGAAGACGAACCTGTTCGCCCGCTTTATCGGCATCCTCACCGCCCCGCGTGCGACCTACGAGCGGGTCGTGGCCCGCCCGGCGTGGCTGGGCATGTTCCTCTTGACCAGCGTCATCATCGCCTTTGGCGCCGCGCTGCCGATGACGACGGAGTCCGGCAAACAGGCGGCCGTCGATCAGCAGGTCTCGAGCATGGAAGCCTTCGGCGTGCAGGTGAACGACGAACAGTACGCGCAGTTCCAGAAAGGCACCGCCATCCTGCCCTACACGACCGCCGCATCGGTGGTCTTCGGCGGTCTCGTCGTGGCGCTGATCATGGCCGGGATCCTGTTTGCGATCTTCAACGCGGCCCTGGGCGGCGACGCGAAGTACAAGCAGATTCTCTCGGTGCTGGTCCATGCGAGCGTCATTTCGGCGGTCGGCCAGCTGTTCACGGGGCCGCTCAATTACTTCCGCGGAGCGGTGGGCAGCGCCACGAACCTCACCGCGCTGCTGCCGATGCTCGACGACCAGTCGTTTGCGGGCAAGCTGGCCGGGACGATCGACCTCTTCATCATCTGGTGGCTGATCGTGCTGGCGATCGGGCTCGCCGTGCTCTACCGCCGCAGGACGCAGCCGATCGCGACCACGCTGTTCGCCATTTACGCGTGCATCGCCGTCGCCATCGCGTTCTTTACCAGTTAATCAAGTCGGGGAACCAAGAGTTCATGACGCGTAACAAGAAAATCCTGGTCGCCGCCGGCATCGTCGTCGCGCTCGGCGCCATCGCGTTCGCCAATTTCAAGTTCAAGCGCGTAGCCGGCGTCGAGGTTGTGACCGAGGCGATCCAGAAGCGCGACCTCGAATCGATCGTCTCGGCCTCGGGCAAGATCCAGCCGAAGACGCTCGTGAACATCAGCGCCGACACGATGGGCAAGGTCACGAGCCTCGCGGTGAACGAAGGGGACCGCGTGACGAAGGGACAGTTCCTGCTCGAGATCGACCCGCGCAACCTGCGCACGCGCGTGGAAAGCGGCGAGGCGGGCCTCCAGGCGTCCGCGTCGCAGTTGCAGCAGATGCGGCTCGCCATCGAGTCCACGAAGGTCGCGCTCAAGGCCGCGGAAGACCATTACAACCGACAGCTCCAGCTCTCGAAGGCCGGCCTGACCCCGCGCGAGGTGCTCGAACGGGCCGAGAACGAGTTGAAGTCCCAGCGGGCGAACCTGAACGCGCAGGAACAGAACCTGAGGACGCAGGAGCTGCGCATCCGCCAGGAGCGCTCGACCCTCTCGGGCCAGCGCTACGACCTCAGCCGCGTGCGGCTCGAATCGCCGATCAACGGGATCGTCACGCGCCGCAACATCGAGGAGGGCGAAACGGCCGTCACCGGCACCATGAACAACCCGGGGACCGTGCTGCTGGTCGTGGCCGACATGTCGGTGATCGAGGCGGAAGTCGAAGTGGACGAAACCGACATTCCGGCCGTCAACCTCGGGCAGAGCGCCAAGGTGACGATCGACGCCATCCCGGGCAAGACCTTTACCGCCAAGGTGACCGAGATCGGCAACAGCCCGATCCAGGCCGCGGGGCAGGCCGCCGCCACACAGGCGACCAACTTCAAGGTGGTGCTGACGCTGGACGGTGAGATCCCCGACGTGCGACCGGGCTTCACGTGCACGGCCGAGATCACGACGGCGATCCGCAAGGACACGCCGGCGGTACCGATCCAGGCCACGGTCGTGCGCGAAGTCATCGTGGACGAGAAGGGCCAGATCGTTCGAGAGCCGGAGACGCCGGGCCAGGCACGGCGTCCCGTCATCGGCACCGCCGCCGTTGAGCTCAAGGACGGTCAGACCCGCAAAGAGCTCGACGGCGTGTTCATGGTGCGCGACGGCAAGGTGTACTTCGAGCCGGTGACGACCGGCATCGCGGGCGACAAGTACTTCGAGGTGCTCTCCGGCCTGAAGGAAGGCGACGTGGTCGTGACCGGGCCGTTCAGCTCCGTCCGTGAGCTGCGCGACGGCGCGGCCGTGAAGGCCGAACCCGCAAAGAAATGAACCAGTTCCTGGAGGCTGCCACCATCGCCCTGCAGGCGATCTGGTCGAACAAGCTGCGCTCGTTCCTCACCGTGCTGGGGAACATTGTCGCGGTCACGTCGATCATCGCGGTCGTGTCGCTCATCCAGGGCATGAACGCGTACGTGACCGACGCGATCGTCACCGACGTCGGCGCCGACAACTTCAACATCCAGCGCAACCCGGTCATTCGCACGGCCGAGGACGAAGAGCGCGTCCGCCGCAACCCGCCGATCACGATGGACGACGCCGCGGCGGTGCGGAAGTTCGGCGACAACATCCTCGCCGTGGCGACGCAGGGGAACTCGCGCACGAAGATCAGTTACCGGAACCAGACGCTCAACAGCGTCCAGATCCGGGGCGTCTCGCGCGAATACACCCATTTCTCGACCTTCGACGCCGAGCGCGGCCGGCCCATCAGCCCGACCGAGGTCGATCGCGACCGGCCGGTCACCATCCTCGGCTTCGACACGGCCGAGCAACTGTTCGGCGCCGTCGATCCCATCGGCAAATCGATCCGGATCGGATCCACCCAGTTCCGTGTCGCGGGCGTCAGTGAAAAGAAGGGATCCATCTTCGGCGAATCGCAGGATGAATTCGCCGTGATTCCGATCGGGCTGTTCCGGAAGATGTTCGGCTCGCGGATGAGCCTGCAGATCCTCGTCAAGCCGCGCAGCCCCGAAGTGGTCAAGGCGGCCATGGACGATGCGACGGTGGCGCTGCGGATCGAACGGCGGTTGCGGCCGAGCGAGCCCGACAACTTCGGGATCTTCTCGTCCGACTCGCTGCTGGCGCTGTATCACACGGCCACCAAAGGCATCTTCGCGGTTCTCGTCGGCGTCGTCGCGTTGTCGCTCGTCGTCGGGGGCATCGTCATCATGAACATCATGCTGATGGTCGTCAGCGAGCGGACGCGCGAGATCGGGCTGCGCAAGGCGCTCGGCGCCCGCCGGCGCGACATCGTCTGGCAGATCCTGACCGAGTCGGTGACGCTCTCGACCTTCGGCGGCATGGTCGGGGTCGGCCTCGGGTTCCTGCTGGCGCTGGGCATCAGCAGCGCGACGCCGCTGCCGGCCTCCGTGCAGATCTGGTCGGTGCTGATGGGCATCGGCATCACAGCGCTGGTCGGGCTGTTCTTCGGCATGTACCCGGCGATGCGGGCGGCGTCACTCGACCCGATCGAAGCCCTGAGGCGCGAATAACGCACCATGGCATTGCGCGCAGGCCTGCTCGGCGAGATCGTGGGGATGTCGGTCGACACCCTCAGAACGAACAAGATGCGTTCGTCGCTGACCGTGCTGGGCGTCGTCATCGGCATCACCTCGATCGTCGGGATGACGTCGCTGATCAGAGGGTTCGACGAGACGCTGCGCGATTCGATCCGCGAGCTCGGGCCCAACACCATCTACGTCCAGAAGATGGGGGCGCTCAGCTTCACGGAAGGCAAGACGTTCCAGGAGCTGATCAAACGGCCGAACCTGGTGCCGGCCGACGCGCGGGCGATCGCGGAGCTGCCGTCCGTCGCGCTGGTGGATGTGTGGGTCGTGGGCGGCGGCGGGCGTGTCCACTACGGCAACCAGCGGACCAAGCCGATCGGCGTCATGGGCGTGACCGAGCAGTTCGCCGCGGTCGGCTTCATGAAGCTGGAGCACGGGCGCTTCATCGTCCCGTCCGAGATCCAGAACCGGCGCCAGGTGGTCGTGCTCGGGCAGGGGCCCTATCAGTCGCTGTTCCCGAACGTGGATCCGATCGGCAAGAAGGTGCGCGTGGGCACCCGGGAGTTCACGGTCATCGGCGTCCTCGGCAAGCGGCCCGACATGGGCGGACTCAACACCGGCGCCGACGACCTGGTCGTGATCCCGTACACGACGCACGAGAAGTTCTACGGCAAGGTGGGCATCCGCAATCGCTCGGCGATGATCGTCGTCGTGCCGCGCGAGGACGTGCCGCGCGCGCAGGCGATGAGCGACGTCGAGGAGCTGATGCGCATCCGCCACAACGTGCGGCTCGACCAGCCGAACGACTTCGACCTGATGACGCAGGACGCGATGATGAAGGTCTGGGACTCGTTCAGCCAGGCCGCCTTCCTGGCGCTGATCGTCATCTCGTCGATCGCCCTGATGGTCGGCGGCATCGGCGTGATGGCGATCATGATGATCTCGGTGACCGAGCGCACCCGCGAGATCGGCGTGCGGAAGGCACTCGGCGCCCGGCGCCGCGAGATCCTCTGGCAGTTCCTCATCGAAGCGGCGTTTCTCACGTCGTTCGGCGGCATCCTCGGGATCCTGTTCGGCGCGGGCATCGGCGTCGCCATCCACCTGCTGTCGGGCTTCCCCATCTCGCTGCCGTGGTGGTCGTTTGCGATCGGCGTGGGTTTTTCCGCCTCGATCGGCATCTTTTTCGGCCTCTTCCCGGCGATCAAGGCCTCCCGCCTCGACCCCATCGAGGCCCTGCGGTTCGAATAAGCCCTGCGGGTTGTTTCGCGCCTCGCGCCTGACATAGACTGCTTGAAAACGGCCTCATCGGACCAGATTCCTGATCCCGAGACCCCTCAGGAGGGTACCCCGTATGAAGGTTTACGATGCTCCGAGCATCCGCAATGTCGCCCTTGTCGGTCATAGCGGCGCCGGGAAGACGCAGCTCGCATCCGCCCTGCTCTTCGACGCCGGCGCCATCAACCGCTTCGGCCGCGTCGACGACGGCACCACGACCACCGATTACGACGAAGAAGAAATCACCCGCAAGCACACGCTGGCCTCCAGCCTCGCCCACGCCGAGTGGAACCGGCACAAGATCAACCTCATCGACACGCCCGGTATGTCGAATTTCCTCAGCGACTCGCGCGCGGCGCTGCGCGTCGCGGACGCCGCGCTCGTCGTCGTGGACGCGGTCCACGGCGTCGAAGTCTCGACGGAGAAGATGTGGACCGCCGCGCAGGAGCTCGACGTCCCGCGGATCGTCGTCCTGAACCGCCTGGATCGCGAGCGCGCGAGCCTCGAACGCTCGCTCGAGTCGCTCCGCGGCGCCTTCGGCCGCACCGTCATCCCCGTCCAGCTCCCCATCGGCGAAGAGAAGCAGTTCACTGGCATCGTCGATTTGGTGGCGATGAAGGGCTGGACGTTCGCCGGCGAGAGCGGCACGCCGAGCGAGTCGGCGGTACCGGCCGAGCTCCAGGACCAGGCGCAGGCGGCGCGCGACGCGCTCATCGAGATGGTCGCCGAGGCCGACGATGCGCTGATGGAGAAGTTCTTCGACGCGGGGACGCTGACACAGGAGGAGCTCGTCGCCGGCCTCGAGCGCGGTGTCGCGGCCTCGCGCATCGTGCCGCTGTTCTGCGTGTCGGCCGCCATGAACATCGGCGTGCAGCCGCTGCTCGACGGGATCGTCAGCTACGTGCCCTCGCCGGCGACACGTGGCATCAGGCTGGCCGATGACACCCTGCTCGCGGCCTCCGACAAGGGACCGGCCGCGGCCTTCGTCTGGAAGACGGTGGCCGACCCGTTCGCCGGCCGCATCACGATGTTCCGTGTGATCGCGGGCACGCTGAAGTCCGACTCCACGACCAGCAACGCCAATCGTGAAGTGACCGAGCGGCTCGGCCATCTGGTGCTGCTCCAGGGCAAGGCCCAGACCACCGTGCCGGAGATCAAGGCGGGTGACATCGGCGCCGTGGCGAAACTGAAGGAAACCATCACCGGCGACCTGCTGATCGAGAAAGGGGTCTCGATCCGGATGCCCCCCATCACGTTCCCGGAACCCGTCATCTCCTACGCGATCGAGCCGAAGAGCCGTGGCGACGAAGAGAAGATCAGCACGTCGATGCACCGCCTGCACGAAGAGGATCCCTCGATCGCCTATCACCGGGACCCGCAGACCAAGGAGCTGCTGCTGGCCGGGCAGGGACAGCTGCACATCGAAGTGACCGTGGCGAAACTGAAGCGGCGGTTCGGCGTCGAGGTGCTGCTGAAGCCGCCCCGCATCCCGTACCGGGAAACGATCAGCGCCGCGGTGGAAGCGCACGGCCGCCACAAGAAGCAGACCGGGGGCCACGGCCAGTTCGGCGACTGCAAGGTCAAGTTCGAGCCGCTGCCCAGGGGGAGCGAGTTCGAATTCGTCGATGACATCTTCGGCGGCTCGATCCCACGGCAGTTCGTGCCCGCCATCGAGAAGGGGCTTCAGGAGGCGCGGATGCGCGGTTTCCTGGCGGGGTACCCGATGGTGGACTTCCGCGCCACGGTCTTCGACGGCTCGTACCACGCCGTGGACTCGAGCGAAATGTCGTTCAAGATGGCGGCGTCGCTCGCCTTCAAGGACGGGATGTCCCGCGCGCGGCCGACGCTGCTCGAGCCGGTCATGGACGTGGAGGTCTACGCGCCGAGCGATTACGCCGGCGACCTGATGGGCGACCTGAACAGCCGGCGCGGACGCATCGGCGGCATGGACACGCGGGGCGCCTCCACGGTGATCCGCGCCAAGGTCCCGATGTCGGAGATGCTGACGTACGAGCAGCACCTGACGTCGGCGACCGGCGGCCGCGGCTCCTACCACATGGAGTTTTCGCACTACGAGGAAGTGCCGCAGCACCTGCACGGCAAGATCGTCGCGGCCGCCAAGGCCGGGCGCGGCCAGGAGGCGGTGGAAGAGGCCTGATTGGCGATCGTCGATTGGCGATTGCGGATTGGATTTGCGATTGGCGATTGCGGATTGGA
>JBBECO010000257.1:0-1784 GCA_040881785.1 Vicinamibacterales bacterium | reverse complement strand
CTGATCGAGACGCATCCCGAGGCTGAGCCCCATGGTGGTCAGGATTTCCTTGATCTCGTTGAGCGACTTGCGGCCGAAGTTCTTCGTCTTCAGCATCTCCCCCTCGGTCTTCTGCACGAGCTCGCGGATGGTCCGGATGTTCGCGTTCTTCAGGCAGTTGTAGGAGCGGACCGACAGCTCGAGCTCCTCGACGCTCTTGTCGAGGTTCTCGTTCGAGGCCGAGCGCGGCGAGTCCGCGCCTCCTTCGAGCTGCAGTTCGGCGACCTCCTCGAGGTTGACGAAGATGCTCAGATGGTCGCGGATCAGTTTCGACGACAGCGACACGGCATCGCGCGGGCTCACGGAGCCGTTGGTCCAGACGTCGATCGTGAGCTTGTCGTAGTCGGTGTTCTGGCCGATACGGGCGGCCTCGACCAGGTAGTTCACCTTCTTGATCGGCGAGTGGACCGAGTCGATCGGGATCCAGCCGATGCCCAGGTCCTCGTCGAAGTTCTTGTCGGCCGAGACGTAGCCACGGCCGCGCTTCACGCGCATCTCCATCACGAGCTTGCCGCCTTCGGCCACCGTGGCGATGTGGGCGTCCGGCTCGAGGATCTCGACGTCGGCATCCGTCTGGATGTCGCGCGCCCGGACCTCCCCGGCCTTGGTGATGTTCAGGTACAGGGTCTTGACCGCGTCGGTGTGCATCTTCAGCGGAACCTGCTTGAGGTTCAGGATGATGTCGGTCGCGTCTTCGACCACGCCGGGGATCGGCGAGAACTCGTGGAGCACGCCGTCGATCTTTACCGCCGTGACCGCAGCCCCTTCGATCGAGGAGAGCAGGACGCGCCGCATGGCGTTACCGATCGTCGTGCCGAAGCCCCGTTCGAACGGCTGCGCATAGAAGCGGCCGAACCGGTCGTTGAGGGTTTCGCGCTCGAATTCGAGCCGCTTGGGCCGCTGAAAACCTTTCCAGAGCATTGCCATCTCGTCCTTCTCATTCACGCGCCCGATATTGGGCGCGCGCCAGACCTGCCGTTTCGCTCCCCGCCTCCCACCGCAGGTCTGGGTTGGCTGCGGGCGGGGAGCTTGTAGGGGCGGTTCGCGAACCGCCCCGTGACCGACCATTCGAACAACCCCATGATCGCGTATGGCGTCACTGGGCCGTTCTCGAACGGCCCCTACTTGCTGTACAGCTCGACGATCAGCTGTTCCTGCACGGGCAGGTTGATCTGCTCGCGCGTCGGGAGCGACTGGATACGGCCGGTCAGCTGGCCCGCATCGAAGTTGAGCCACTCGGGAATCCCGCGTCCCTTGACCTCTTCCATCGCGTGCACGATCGACGCGTTCTGCGCGCTGGTGCCGCGGACGGTGACCACATCGCCCGCCTTCAGCGAGTACGACGGAATATCCACCTTCTTGCCGTTGACGAGGAAGTGGCCGTGGCGGATCTGCTGCCGCGCCTGGGCGCGCGAGGTCGCCAGCCCCAGCCGGTAGATGACGTTGTCGAACCGGCGCTCGAGCAGTTGCAGGAGCGTTTCGCCCGTGATGCCGCGCGTGCGGTCCGCCATCTCGAAGTAGCGGCGGAACTGGTTCTCGAGCACGCCGTAGATGCGCTTGACCTTCTGCTTCTCACGCAGCTGCACGCCGTAGCCCACCATCTTGGCCTTGCGCAGCTTGCCGTGCTGGCCTGGCGGCAGGTTGCGCTTCTCGATGGCGCACTTTTCCGTGTAGCAGCGCTCCCCCTTGAGGAAGAGCTTCATGCCTTCGCGCCGGCACAGCCGGCAAACAGGTCCGATGTAACG
>JBBECO010000256.1:0-11893 GCA_040881785.1 Vicinamibacterales bacterium | reverse complement strand
GGGCAGAACGACTTCGTGGAGCAGCCGATCCAGTTCAGCCACGCCCACCACGCCGGCGGCATGGGCATCGACTGTCGGTATTGCCATACGTCGGTCGAAGAATCGTCGTTCGCGAATATTCCGCCCACCAAGACCTGCATGAACTGCCATTCGCAGATCTGGAGCACCGCGCCGATTCTCGAGCCCGTCCGCGCCAGTTTCCGCGACAATACCCCGCTCACCTGGACCCGCGTCCACGATCTGCCCGATTTCGTCTACTTCAACCACAGCATCCACGTGAAACAGGGGGTCGGCTGCGCGACCTGTCACGGACCGGTCGACACGATGCCGCTGGTCTATCAACAGGCCCCGCTCACGATGTCGTGGTGCCTGGACTGCCACCGCAACCCCGAGAAGTTCGTGCGGCCGCGTGAAGAAGTCTTCAACATGAACTGGGTTCCGCCAGCCGATGACCCGGATCTCGGCGCGCGCCTCGTGCGGGACTACCGGATCGGCAGCGCGCAGCAACTGACCAACTGTTCGACGTGTCACCGGTGAGCTGCGCGGCCACCCGCGGCTGCGAGCCGTGTCGATTTCACTGTAAGTATTTGAGCTGCAAGCTGATAGCTGAAAGCTAATCGCTGAAAATGGATCTGTCTGCCATCCGCTCCCGTCTCGCGAGCACCGAGGGCCGCCTTTACTGGCGGAGCCTCGGCGAGCTGTCCGACTCGCCCCAGTTTCGCGAGTACCTGCACCGGGAATTCCCCGAGCAGGCGTCCGAGTGGAACGATCCCAAGGGTCGCCGCGACTTTCTGAAGCTGATGAGCGCCTCGCTCGCGCTGGCCGGGGTTGGGGCCTGCACCCGTCAACCGCTGGAGCAGATCGTCCCCTACGTCCGCCAGCCCGAGGACGTCGTGCCGGGTCGTCCGCTCTTTTACGCGAGCGCCGTGATTCACAGTGGTTATGCGCGGCCGGTGCTGGTCGAAAGCCACATGGGGCGTCCGACCAAGATCGAAGGCAACCCAGACCATCCCGCCAGCCTCGGGGCCGCCGACTCGTTCACTCAGGCTGAGATCCTCAATCTGTACGACCCGGATCGCGTCCGGACGGTGAGCAACCGGGGCGAGGTGCGCACCTGGGGGCAATTCCTCACGGCGGCACAGGAATCCCTGTCCATGCGCAAGGCCATGGGGGGCGACGGCATCCGCTTTCTCACCGGGCCGGTCACGTCTCCCTCGCTCGCACGGCTGATGGCGTCGATCCTTGCCCAGAACCCGCGGGCGAAGTGGCACCAGTTCGATCCGGCCGGCGCGCACCGTCCGGCCACTGGCGCCAGCTCGCGTCCCGTCTATCACTTCGACAAGGCCGACATCGTCGTGTCGCTGGATGCCGACTTCCTCACGGTCGGCCCGGGCAGCCTGCGCTACCAGCGCGACTTCGCCGCTCGCCGCCGGTTCATGGACGACCGCAAGGAGATGAACCGGCTCTACGCGATCGAGAGCACGCCAACGCTGACCGGTGCCAAGGCGGATCATCGGCTGCCGGTCAAGGCCTCGGAAGTGGAAAGCGTTGCACGCGAGCTGGCGGCGGCCGTTGGGGGAGCCACGCCTCCGGCCGAAGGTGCCAGCGTGCCGCGTCCGGGTGCGCCCGAGATCGCGACATGGGTCGGGGCCATTGCCAGGGACCTGCAGGCCCACCGCGGTCGTTCGCTGATCGTGCCGGGCGAGTATCAGCCGGGCCCCGTGCACGAGCTGGCCCGCGCCATGAACGAGGCGCTCGGCAACGCCGGCACGACGGTCACGTACGCGGCGGACGTCGAGGTGATGCCCACCGACAGGCATGCCTCGATCGCCGAGCTCGCGCGCGACATGGACGCCGGCGCCGTGCACCTGCTCGTCATCCTGGGCGGGAATCCGGCCTTCACGGCCCCGGCAGACCTCCAGTTCGCCCAGAAGATGCGCCGCGTCCGCATGATCGCGTACCACGGTCTCCATCCGGACGAGACGGCGCACCTCTCGCACTGGAACCTCCCGGCCGCGCACGCGCTCGAGAGTTGGGGGGACGCGCGCGCGTTCGACGGCACCGTCACCCTCATGCAGCCGCTCATCGAGCCGATGTACGAAGGGCGCTCGGAGCACGAGGTCCTCGCGCTCTTCACGACGCAGGCCGATCGCCGCGGGGCCGCCATCGTCAAGGACTACTGGACCGGCGCCTACTCGAGCGGCGAGTGGACGATGACGTACGAGGACGGCGGGCTCTTCCCGAACGCGGACGCCTTCTGGCGCCGCGCGCTGCACGACGGCTTCATTCCGGGCACCGCGATCACCGACGGGGGCCAGGTGACGCCGTTCACGGCCGGCCCCGCAGCAGTCGCTCCGGCCGCCGTCTCCGATCCCTCCGTTCCGTCCGTTCCGAGTACCGAACCCCGAGTACCGGGTACCGAAGGCGCCGCGCCGGGCACCGAACCCCAGGTACCGGCCACCCCCTCCGATGCCTCCGTCCCCTCCGTACCGAGTACCGAATCCCGAGTCCCGAGTCCCGGACTCGAAATCATCTTCCGTCCCGATCCGACCATCTGGGACGGCCGCTACGCGAACAACGGCTGGCTGCAGGAACTGCCGAAGCCGCTGACGAAGCTCACGTGGGACACCTCGGCGTGGGTCAGCCCGCGCCTGGCCGAAGAGCGGGGCCTCCACAACGGCGACGTCATCGAGATGAAGTACCGCGGACGCACGGCGAAGATGCCGGTCTGGATCATGCCGGGGCATCCGCACCACTCGGTCACCGTCTTCCTCGGCTACGGCCGGACGATGGCGGGCCGCGTCGGCAACGCCGTCGAAGAGGCGCAGGCGTTCAATCCGTACCTGCTCCGCACGTCCGACGCGCCGTGGTTCGGCGACGGCCTCGAGATCTCGAAGACCGGCGACCGCTATCTGCTCGCGACCACGCAGGAGCATCACGCGATGGAAGCACGGGCGCCGGTCCGCGTGGCCACGCTGGACGAATACACGAAGGATCCGGCCGTCATCGCGCACCAGGTGCATGCGTTCCCGAGGACGCTGACGCTCTATCCCGACCACGAGTACACCGGCTACAAGTGGGGCATGGCGATCGATCTGGCGTCCTGCACGGGCTGCGGCGCCTGCACGATGGCCTGCGTCGCCGAGAACAACATCCCGGTCGTCGGCAAGGAGCAGGTCTCGGTCGGGCGCGAGATGCACTGGATCCGTGTCGATCATTACTTCGAGGGGGACCTCGACAACCCCCAGTCGTACCACCAGCCGATCCCGTGCATGCAGTGTGAAAACGCGCCGTGCGAGGTCGTCTGCCCGGTCGCCGCGACCACGCACAGCAGCGAAGGCCTGAACGACATGGTCTACAACCGCTGCGTCGGGACGCGGTACTGCTCGAACAACTGTCCGTACAAGGTGCGCCGCTTCAACTTCTTCGAGTACGCCGACTGGACGACGACGTCGCTCGAACCGATGCGGAACCCGGACGTGACCGTCCGCAGCCGCGGGATCATGGAAAAGTGCACGTACTGCGTGCAGCGCATCAACCACGCCCGTATCGACGCGAAGAAGGACGAGCGGCAGATCCGCGACGGCGAGATCGTCACGGCGTGCCAGGCCACCTGCCCGTCCGAGGCGATCGTCTTCGGCGACATGAACGACCCGCAGAGTCGCGTCAATCAGGTGAAGGCCCAGCAGCGCAACTACGGCGTCCTCGAGGACCTGAACACGCGGCCGCGCACGACGTATCTGGCGGCGATCCGCAACCCGAATCCTGAACTGGAACCGGCGCGTCCCGCAGGCCGGACGGAACAGCACTGATGGACCCCAACACCGCCACGCCCTACCCGGCGCCGCCGCCCGTCATCGAGCCGGGCCACAGCTTCGAGTCGGTCACCGAGAAGATCAGCCGGATCGTCCTCGGCCCGCGGCACCCCGTCGGCTGGTTCATCGCGCTCGGCATCGGGTTCCTCCTGGTGAACGTGCTGATGGTGTCGGTCGGCTACCTGGTGTTCACGGGGATCGGGATCTGGGGCAACAACATCCCGGTGGGATGGGCGTTCGACATCATCAACTTCGTCTGGTGGATCGGCATCGGCCACGCCGGCACGCTGATTTCCGCCATCCTCCTGCTGCTGAAGCAGGACTGGCGCACGTCGATCAACCGGTTCGCGGAAGCGATGACGCTGTTCGCGGTCGCCTGCGCGGCGATGTTCCCGCTGATCCACACCGGCCGTCCGTGGCTGGCGGCCTACTGGCTCTTCCCGTATCCCAACACGATGGGCATCTGGCCGCAGTTCCGCAGCCCGCTCGTGTGGGACGTCTTCGCGGTCGGGACGTACGCGACCGTGTCGGCGCTGTTCTGGTACACCGGGCTCATCCCCGACCTGGCGACGCTGCGCGACCGGACGAAGAACAGGCGTCTCGCGCGCGTCTACGGCATGCTCGCGCTCGGCTGGCGCGGCTCGGCGCGCCACTGGCAGCGCTACGAAAAGGCGTACCTGCTGCTCGCCGGCATGTCGACGCCGCTCGTCCTCTCGGTGCACACGATCGTCAGCTTCGACTTCTCGGTGGGCATCGTCCCCGGCTGGCACGCCACGATCTTCCCGCCGTACTTCGTCGCCGGCGCGATCTACGCCGGCTTCGCCATGGTGCTCCTGCTGGCGATCCCGTTCCGCAAGATGTACGGGCTCGAAGACTTCATCACCATGCGGCACCTCGAGAACATGGCGAAGGTCACGCTCGTGACGGGTCTGATCGTCTGCTACGGGTATGCCATGGAGCTGTTCTACGGCTGGTACAGCGCCAACCAGTACGAGCGGTTCATGATCTTCAACCGCATCTGGCACGGGCCGTACGCGTGGACGTACTGGGCGCTGATCTTCTGTAACGGCCTCGTTCCGCAGACGCTCTGGCTCAAGCGTCTCCGCACGAACACCACGTGGCTGTTCATCATGGCGCTCATCGTGAGCGTCGGCATGTGGCTCGAGCGCTTCGTCATCATCGTGACGTCGCTCCACCGCGACTTCCTGCCGTCGTCGTGGGACATGTATTACCCGACGTTCTGGGACTTCTCGACGTTCTTCGGCACGATCGGCCTGTTCATCACGCTGATGTTCCTGTTCGTCCGCGTCCTGCCGATGATCTCGATCTTCGAGATGCGGACCATCGTGCCGCAGGCGCAGCTGGGCGGAAAAAAGGATCCGACGAAGGACGTCGACGCCACGGGTGGCGACGCCTAGGACATGCACGCTATGGATGCACATACGCCCCTCTACGGTCTGATGGCGGAGTTCTCCGATCCGACCGCGCTCGTCCAGGCGGCCAGACGGACGCATGCCGAGGGCTATCGGAAGGTGGACGCGTTTTCGCCGTATCCGATCCACGAGCTGTTCGAGGTGCTCGAGCTGGACGACAAGCGGCTGCCATTCGCGGTGCTGGTCGGCGGCATCCTCGGCTGCCTCGCCGGGTTCGGCCTCTGCTACTGGGTCTCGGTGATCGCCTACCCGCTGAACATCGGCGGGCGGCCCTTCAACAGCTGGCCGTCGTTCATCCCGGTGACCTTCGAGGTGACGATCCTGCTGGCGTCGCTGACGACCGTGCTGGCGCTGATCGTGCTCAACGGGCTGCCGATGCCGTATCACCCGGTCTTCAACGTGAAACGCTTCGCGGAGCACGCGAGTCAGGACGGCCTGTTCCTGGCGATCGAAGCCGATGACCCGAAGTTCGACATCAACAGGACGCGTCAGTTTCTACAGAGCCTTGGAGCCAGGGAAGTCAATGACATCGAGCCATAGGCCGAGCCGCTGGAATCACATCGCCGTGGTGGTCTGCGCCCTGCTGTTCCTGGCCGGCTGCCGGCAGGACATGCACAACCAGCCGAAGTACCGGCCGCTGCAGGCGAGCACGCTGTTTGCGGACGGCATGAGCGCGCGTCCGGCGATCGAGGGCACGGTGCCGCGCGGCGCGCTCAATGCGGACGAGCCGCTCTTCACGGGCAAGGACTACGGCGTGACCGTGACCGAGATGCCGTTTGCGATCACGGCGGCGGATCTCGATCGCGGACAGCAGCGCTACAACATCTTCTGCGCCCCCTGTCACGACCAGAGCGGCAACGGCCGCGGGATGGTCGTGCAGCGCGGATACCGCCAGCCGCCGTCGTTCCACATCGACCGGATGAAGCAGGCGGCTCCCGGGTACCTGTTCGACGTCATCACGAACGGCTTCGGCGCGATGCCGGACTACAAGGCGCAGATCGACGCCCGCGACCGCTGGCGCATCATCGCGTATGTCAAGGCACTGCAGATGAGCCCGGGCGCCGCTGCGCCGGACGCGGCCGATTCCGTACCTTTGCCCGCTGCGCCACAGGGCACACCACCGCCTCCGGGACAGAAACCGCCCGGTGGCACGCCGCCGTCGGGACGAGGCGGGCAATAGGGCGAACATGAAAACGCCCAACAGTTGGAGTTTGAGTCACGTGACGTGTAGCGCAGGGCTTTCAGCCCTGCCCGTGACGTGTAGCGCAGGGCTTTCAGCCCTGCCTTCGAGGCAGTTGGGAGTTGGAATTTTTGAGTAATGGCCACACACGCAGTTAATCCGACCGACGTGCCTGCGCTCGCCCGGCTGCAGCAGCGGGCGTTGATCGTCGGGGTGATCGGGCTCGCCGCAGGCGCCTTCGGCGCGATGACGGACCGCGACCAGTTCTTCCAGTCGTGGCTGATCGGCTTTCTGTTTTGCCTCGGGCTGACACTCGGCTCGCTCGGTCTCCTGATGCTGCAGCATCTCTCGGGCGGCCAGTGGGGGCTCGTGGGGCGCCGCGTCTTCGAGGCCGCCAGCCGGACGATGCCGCTCGTGGCGCTGTTTTTCGTCCCGATTCTCTTCGCGCTGCCCGCGCTCTACCTCTGGGCGCGGCCGGAGGCCGTGGCCGCCGACGCCATCCTCCAGACGAAGGCGCCGTACCTGAATCCGACGTTCTTCATGGTGCGTGCGGTCATCTACTTCGCGTTCTGGATGGCCTGCGCCTGGCTGCTGAGCAAGTGGTCGGCCGAGCAGGACCGCGGCGAGGCCTCGCTCGATGCGGCCGGCATGGTGCGCTTCCGCACGCTGAGCGCCCCGGCGCTGCTGTTTCTGGTGTTGACGATCACGTTCGCGGTGACCGACTGGGTCATGTCGCTCGATCCGCACTGGTACTCGACGATCTTCGGGTTGATGTTCGTGTCCGGCTTCGGCCTCGCGGCGTTCGCGCTGGCGATCGCCGTGCTGGCGACGATCGGCCCCGTGGGCGCGCTCGCCGGCCGTCTCACGAAGCGGCACTTCCACGATCTCGGCAAGCTGCTTCTCGCGTTCACGATGCTCTGGGCGTACCTCAACTTCTCGCAGTTCCTGATCATCTGGTCGGGCAACCTGCCGGAAGAGATCCCCTGGTTCATCGAACGCATGCGCGGCGGCTGGGGTGTCGTGGCGCTCGCGCTCGTCCTGGGCCACTTCGCGTTCCCCTTCGTCCTGCTGCTGTCGCAGGACATCAAGAAGAGCCCGTGGCTCTCGCGCATCGCGATCTTCATTCTCGTGATGCGCCTCGTGGACACGATCTGGCTCGTCGGCCCGACGTTCGCCCACGACGGCTTCCCGATCCACTGGATGGACGTCGCGATCCCGGCCGGCCTGGTCGGGATCTGGCTGTTCGTGTTCGCACGGTTCCTGCAGAGCCGCGCCCTGATGCCCCTCAACGATCCCTACATGAAGGAGGCGTTCGCGCATGACGCCCACTGAGCACCGGCCGCCGCAGCCCGCCGGTCATCACGACGACGAGCACCTGTACGACCAGGAGGAGCTCCACAACGAGGACGTCGCGCACGAGCACAGCGACGTCAACGTCCGGGCGATCCTCGGTTTTGCCGGCGGCCTCGCGCTGGTGACCGCCCTCCTCGCCGTGGCGATGTATGGGCTGATCACCTTCTTCGAGCGCCAGGCGGTCCGCAACGAGCCGGTCACGTCGCCGCTGGCGCGGCCGGCCGGCCAGGAGCCGCCGCAGCCGCGCCTGCTCCTCGACGAGCCCAGGAACCTCCAGGAGTTCCGCGACTCGCTCGCCGAGCGGCTGAAGGGCATCGACGCAGGGAAGAAGCAGTTGCTGGAGCAGGGGATCCCCACGCGCGCGGATGCGCCGACCGATCCCTCGCTGGGTACGCGCACGCCGTCCCGCGGAGAATCCAGCGGTGGCCGCGCGATTCCGATGAAACCCAAGGGAAACAACCAATGACACCACTCCGCGCCGTCATCTCATTCGGGTTCGCTGCACTACTCGCGGTTCCGGGAGGGGTGTCGGCGCAGCAGACGCCGCTGCCGCAGATGACGCCGGGTGAGCCCACGGCGGCCAAGCCCGGGCTGCTGGCGCAGGTCGGCATCGATCAGCGGCTCAATCATCAGGTGCCGCTGGACCTCGCGTTCGTGGACGAGACCGGCCGCGACATCACGCTCCGCGACTACATGGGCAAGCGGCCGGTGATCCTGGTGCTCGCGTATTACGAGTGCCCGATGCTCTGCACGCAGGTGCTCAACGGCCTGACCGGGGCGCTGAAAATCCTGAACTTCGACGTCGGCAAGGAATTCGACGTCGTGGTGGTAAGCATCAATCCGCGCGAAGGGCCCGGCCTGGCGGCGGCGAAGAAGCAGGCCTACGTGGACCGCTACGGCCGTCCCGACACGGCCCACGGCTGGCATTTCCTGACCGGACGCGAGGAGAACATCCGCGCGCTGGCCAACGCCGTGGGCTTCCGGTACGCCTACGATGAGACGATCAAGCAATACGCGCACGGGGCGGGCCTCGAGCTCCTGACGCCCAAGGGCGTGATCGCGCGCTACTTCTACGGCATCGAGTTCTCGGCGCGCGACATCCGCCTCGGCATCGTCGAAGCGTCGGAGGAACGCATCGGGTCGCCGATCGATAGCGTGCTCCTGCTCTGCTATCACTACGATCCGGCCACGGGCAAATACGGCGCGGCCGCGCTGACGATGGTGCGGATCGGCGCGGTGGCGACGATGATCGCGTTTGCCGCCTTCCTGTTCGTCTCGCTCCGGCGCGAACGCGCCGAGCGCCGCCGTTCGGCCACGGCCGCCAATCGAACTTAAACGATGTTCACGAACTTTCCGCTCTTTCCGCAGCAGGCGTCGGCACAGGCAGGCCAGGTAGACGGGATCTACTTTTTCATGGTCGCGGTGACGGCCTTTTTCTCGATCCTCATCGCCGGCCTGGTGGTGCTGTTCGCGATCAAGTACCGCCGG
The DNA here is from genome assembly GCA_040881785.1 of Vicinamibacterales bacterium. Classification (GTDB taxonomy): domain Bacteria; phylum Acidobacteriota; class Vicinamibacteria; order Vicinamibacterales; family 2-12-FULL-66-21; genus JACDCA01. The sequence goes on along the minus strand of JBBECO010000256.1, from coordinate 2,624 downwards.
CGCCATGCCGACGAGATCGGCCACGCGATACACGGGTCACTCGCGCTCGAGTTGCTCTGGACGATCATCCCCTTCTGCATCGTCATGGTGATGTTCGCGTGGGGCGCCAAGGTGTTCTTCGACCTGTACCGGCCGCCCGTGGGCGCCATGGAGGTCTACGTCGTCGGCAAGCAGTGGATGTGGAAGGTGCAGCACATGGACGGGCAGCGCGAGATCAACGAGCTGCACGTGCCGGTGGGCCGTCCGGTGAAGCTGATCATGGGCTCGGAGGACGTGCTGCACAGCTTTTACATCCCGGCGTTCCGGGTGAAGGCGGACGTGATTCCGGGGCGCTACAACCACCTGTGGTTCACCGCGACCAAGCCCGGCAGGTATCACCTGTTCTGCGCCGAGTACTGCGGGACGAAGCATTCGGGCATGATCGGCTGGATCGTCGCCATGGAACCCCAGGAGTTCCAGGCCTGGCTGGGCGGCGGTAGTGGCGCCGCGGTGTCGCCGGTGGCGGCCGGCGAGAAGCTGTTCACCGATCTGGCGTGCATCACCTGCCACCTCTCCGGCACGCAGGGGCGCGGGCCGATGCTGGCGAACCTGTACAACAAGCCGGTGCCGCTGCAGAACGGCCAGAGCGTGATCGCCGACGAGGCGTATCTGCGCGAATCGATCGTGAATCCGCAGGCCAAGATCGTCGAAGGCTTCCAGCCGATCATGCCGACCTTCCAGGGGCTGGTCACCGAGGAGCAGCTGCTGCAGCTGATTGCGTACGTGAAGTCGCTGAGCGCCCAGGGCGGAGCACCTGCGCCGGCCGGGACTGGGAAGAACTAACTATGGCGACCCTGAATTACCTGAACAACGGCCACGGCCTGGCGTCGTGGCTGCTGACGAAAGACCACAAGCGCATCGCGCTGCTGTACCTGGCGTCGATCACGTTCTTCTTCTTCCTCGGCGGGATGTTCGCCTTCCTGATCAGGCTCGAGCTGCTGACGCCGGCCGGCGACATGATGACGGCCGAGACCTACAACAAGATGTTCACCATGCACGGCGTGGTGATGGTCTTCTTCTTCCTGATCCCGTCGATCCCGGCGGTGCTCGGCAATTTCTTCCTGCCGATCATGCTGGGGTGCAAAGACCTGGCGTTTCCGCGCATCAACCTCCTCAGCTGGTACATCTACGTCCTGGGCGGGACCTTCACGCTGGTGGCGGCTCTCAGCGGAGGGGTGGACACCGGCTGGACGTTCTACACGCCGTACAGCACGGCGGCCGCCAACAGTCACGTCATCATGGCGGCGCTCGGCGTCTTCATTACCGGGTTTTCGTCGATCCTCACGGGCCTGAACTTCATCGTCACGACCCACCGGATGCGCGCGCCGGGGATGACCTGGTTCCGGATGCCGCTGTTCGTCTGGGCCCACTACGCGACGAGCCTGATCTTCATCCTCGGCACGCCCGTCATCGCGATCACGATCCTCCTCGTGGCGGTCGAACGCGTGCTGCACTTCGGCATCTTCGATCCGGCCCTCGGCGGCGACCCGATCCTGTTCCAGCACCTCTTCTGGTTCTATTCACACCCGGCGGTCTACATCATGATCCTGCCGGCGATGGGGGTGGTCAGCGAGATCGTGCAGGCCTTCTCGCGCAAGAACGTGTTCGGCTACTCGTTCATTGCCTTCTCGTCGCTGGCGATCGCGATCATCGGGTTCCTCGTGTGGGGCCACCACATCTTCGTCGCAGGGCAGTCGGTGTACGCCGGGATGATCTTCTCGGTGATCTCGTTCATCGTCGCGGTGCCCTCGGCCATCAAGGTGTTCAACTGGACGGCGACCATCTACCGCGGCTCGATCAGTCTCGAGTCGCCGATGCTCTACGCGTTCGGCTTCATCGGCCTGTTCACGATCGGCGGGCTGACGGGCCTGTTCCTCGCGGCGATGGGCCTCGACATCCACGTGCACGACACGTACTTCGTCGTCGCGCACTTCCACTACATCATGGTCGGCGGCGCGATCATGGGTTACCTGGGCGGCATGCACTACTGGTGGCCGAAGATCAGCGGCAAGATGTACCCGGAAGCCTGGGCGAAGTTCGCGGCGCTGCTCGTCTTCGTCGGCTTCAACCTGACGTTCTTCCCGCAGTTCCTGGTCGGCTACCTGGGCATGCCGCGCCGGTACCACATGTATCCGCCCGAGTTCCAGGTGTTCAACGTCCTCTCGACGGCCGGCGCCACGGTGCTGGCGGTCGGCTATCTGCTGCCGATGGTCTATTTCACGTATTCGATCTTCCGGGGCAAGCCGGCGCCGGCCAACCCGTGGGGCGCCAAGGGCCTCGAATGGGAGATTCCGTCGCCGCCTCCGACCGAGAACTTCGCGGTGACGCCGATCGTCACGCACGGCACGCACCAGTACGCGCCGAGCAAGGAGGTGGGCGTTGTCTGAGGCCTACGACCCGGCGTCCCATCCGCATCCGCATCATCCGAAGCTGCAGCACCACTTCGACGACATGGCGCAGCAGGCCGAAGCCTCGACGCTCGGCATGTGGGTGTTCCTCGTCACGGAGATCATGTTCTTCGGCGGACTCTTCATGGTCTACCTGGTGTATCGCTACCAGTCTCCGGAGGGATTCGCCGAGGCGAG
>JBBECO010000255.1:0-11981 GCA_040881785.1 Vicinamibacterales bacterium | reverse complement strand
GCGTCGAGACTCTGAGCGCAACCGTCGATGCCGAGCTGGCCGAGCTGCCGCCAGACATGCGGGCGCGACTGGTTCGGATCTCGGAGCTGATCGAAGCGGTCGGCCTGCCGAACGTGAAGGAGCCCCACGTCCGCCACATCCGTGGGCCGCTCTGGGAGATCCGCCTCAAAGGGAAGGCCGGCATCGCCCGTGCGCTCTACGCTACCGCAAGGGAGCAGCGGGTGGTGATCCTGCGGGCCTTCATCAAGAAGACGGAGAAGACCCCGACAGGCGAGATCGATCTGGCGCTGGAGCGAGCGAAGGAACTGAAGCCATGACGAAGATCAGCGAACTGCACCGCCGCTGGAGCAAGGACGCCGGCTACAAGGGGGCCTACGACTCCCTCAAAGAGGAATTCAACCTCGCACGCACACTGATCGAGGCCCGGACGGCAGCTGGGCTGTCGCAGGCGGAGCTGGCCAGGCGGATGAAGACCTCGCAGTCTTACATCGCACGGATCGAAGGCGGCAAGGTGCGCCCCTCAGCCGATGCCTTGGAGCGCTTCGCCGAGGCCACGCATACCCGGTTACGGATTGTCTTCGAGCCACAGCCTTGAGCATGATTGCGGACCACCTGAAGGGAATCGAGGTATTCGAGGCCGGACTCTGGCGAGAACCTCTGGATCGTCGGCGTCGGAGTTCTTCGCGCTTCCCGCGACGTCCTGCGAGATGCGCGTGCGTCTGATATTCGAGTCGCCGGCGCCTCTTCGCATCCGAAATGTGTTCGTGCCCGAGAACTACCTGTCCCGCGCGTGAGGGCGCCGGACCAGCGGTGGCGGGGGCTGTGGAAGGCCGCCTGACGCGGTCTTCTCCCGCGACTGCGCGGAACGACGGAGCCAGAGATGACAATGACAATAATAATGAAGAGGTGTGCGGCCGGCGCGCTGGCGCTTCCCTGCCTCCTGGCTGTGTCCGGCCAGGCGGTGTATCCCACACAGGGTGAGTGGCGGCAATGGGGCGGCCCCGGGCGCGACTTCCACGTCGAGGCCGGCCCGCTGGCCGAGACATGGCCCGACGCGGGCCCTCCCCGGCTCTGGGAGCGGCCCCTCGGCCTCGGCCACTCGGCCATCGTCGTGGACGACGGGCGGCTGTTCACGCTCTATCGGCCCGGCAAGCAGGTGTCGCGCAAGGGGCCGTGGGAAGCGCGCGAGATCGTCGTCGCCCTGGATGCCGCGACCGGCAAGACGCTGTGGGAGCACGAATACCCGTCAGAGCCCCTGAACTTCAGCTTCGGTGCCGGCCCTCACGCCACGCCGCTGGTCGTCGGCGACCTTGTCTTCACCGCCGGCAGCAACAAGCAGATCCACGCGCTCGAGAAGCGAACCGGGACAGTCGTCTGGATGCGCGATCTCGTGAAGGACTTCGGCGCGCCGCCCACGCTCATCCGGCCCGCGGTGAAGGCCGGATACGGCTGCAGCCCGCTGGCGTACAAGAACACGATCATCTGCCAGGCGGGCGGACCGGGTCAGGCGGTGATAGCGCTGCGGCAGAAGGACGGCTCGGTCGCGTGGCGGAGCGGCGACTTCCTCACGGCTGAAGCGGCGCCCATCCTGATCGACGTGGACGGCCAGACCCAGCTCGTCGTGCTCGGCGGTCAGCGCGTGAACGGACTGGACCCCGACACCGGGAAGGTCTTCTGGTCTCACCCGCACGATACGAGCGGCGACATGAACAACAGCACGCCGATCTGGGGATCCGGCAACATCCTGTTCATCACGTCGGCCTACGACCAGGGCAGCCGCGCGATCCGGCTCAGCCGCAAGGGCGATGCCACGACGGTCGAGGAACTGTGGTTCACCAACCGCTTCCGCCTGATGTTCACCAACGGCATCCGTATCGGCGGGCACCTGTACGGCACCAGCGGCGACTTCGGCCCGGCGTTTCTGGGCGCGATCGACATCAACACCGGCAAGGTCGTATGGCAGGAGCGCGGGTTCAGCCGCGCCAACCTGGTCCATGCCGACGGCAAGCTCGTGATCCTTGACGAGGACGGCCAGCTCGCCCTGGCACGCGTGTCACCCGAGGGCATGAAGCGTCTGGCCACGACACAGGTGTTCACGACCACCGCCTGGACCGTGCCGACGCTGGTTGGGACGACGCTCTACGCCCGCGATCGCGAGAAGATGGTGGCGATATCGCTCGGCCCCCTTCAACCTTAAAGCCTCCTTCGGCCGGCGTTATGGTTCGCTGACCGCCGGCGGCGCGAGGTTCGCCGTGAGCGCGCGCTCGACGAGGTGGCCCATTTGCGTGAGCGACTCGATGTCCGCCTTCGTCATCTGCCGCGGCGTGTGGTCGATGATGCAGAAGGAGCCCAGCTTCTCCCCGTTGGGGCCGTTCAACGGATAGCCCGCGTAGAACCGGACGTGCGGTTCGCCGCGCACGAGCGGGTTCTCTGCGAACCGCGGGTCGAGTTCCGCGTCCTGGACGACGAACACGCCCGCGCCGTTGATCGCGTGCGCGCAGAACGATACGTCGCGCGGCGTCTCGGTCGCGTCGATCCCCACCTTGGATTTGAACCACTGCCGGTCGGCATCCACGAGGCTCACCATCGCGATCGGCACGCGGAAGGTCTGCTGCGCGAGGCGCGTCAGGGTGTCGAACCGCTCCTCGGGCGGCGTATCGAGCGTGCCGGTCGCGCGCAGGGCGGCAAGGCGCGCGTCCTCGTTGGCGGGGACGGGCGGCCGCATGATGTCGGCCGTCGGCGAGTAGTCGCCGCGCCGGTCCAGCATGCCGCGGATCCGCGCGGCGACCGCGGCAGGCCCCCCGGCGAGGGCGATCAGGTCGTCGGCCCCCGCGGCGAGCGCCGCCGCGCGCCGATCGAGGTCGTCGAACCCAGCCGCGGCGAGGATCGGCAGCGCCGAGAGCCCCATCCCGGTGCGCGCGCGCCGGATCAGCTCGAGCCCATCGAGCACCGGCAGGTCGAGATCCACCAGCAGCGCGTCGGGCGGCCGCTGCGCGAGGCTGATCAGGGCCGCCGGACCGTCCGCGGCCGTCTCGACGACGCAACCGCCGGCGATGAGCGCCGCGCCCGCCGCCGTCCTCGCGGATTCGTCGGCGAGCGCGACCAGCACGCGTGCGGCCGCCGGCGCGGGGCCGGCCTGCGCACGGCTACTCGCCGCGGTTGAAGCCGGCGGCGCGTGTTCGAGCTGCAGGTGCGGCGTGGCCTCGTCGATCGTGATGTCGCCCGCGGCCACGTGCGCCAGCGCATCGTCGGTCAGCAGGTGCAGCGCGCCGTCGTGCAGCGCGCGCAGGCGCACGTCGCCCATCGGCGCGCCTTCACCGATCGCCTCGGCCACGGCGGGCGTGATTTCGAGCAGCTCGAAGAGCGGCACGCGTCCGCGATAGCCGGTGTAGTCGCACGCGTCGCAGCCGTGCGGTCCGAACGCGCGCGCCGCGATCGAGCGGCGGCTCATCGCGCGGCGCAGTCTGTCGGGGATCTGGTCGGCCGGCAGCCCCTGGCGACACTCGGGGCAGAGCCGGCGGGCGAGGCGCTGCGCCGCGACGCCGATGACGCCGGCGGCGATCTTGTAGCGGTCGACACCCATGTCGACGAGCCGCGTCACGGACCCGAGCGCGTCGTTGGTGTGCAGCGTGGAGAGCACGAGGTGGCCCGTCAACGCCGCCTGGCAGGCGATGTCCGCCGTCTCGCGGTCGCGGATCTCGCCGACGAGGATGATGTCGGGATCCTGCCGCAGGACCGAGCGCAGGACCGAGGCGAAGGTGAGCCCCGCCTTGTCGTTGACCTGCACCTGGTTGACGCCTTTCAGCCGGAACTCGATCGGATCCTCGACGGTGACGATGTTGGTGTCTTCCGACAGCAGCGCGCTGGCGATCGCGTAGAGCGTGGACGTCTTGCCGGATCCCGTCGGTCCGGTGACCAGCAGGATGCCCTGCGAGCGCTGCATCAGGCCTTCGAGCCGGACCCGCAGCGTGTCGTTGAACCCGAGCTTGGCGAGCGGGATGAAGGCGGTCCGCTCGTCCAGGATCCGGATGACGACTTTCTCGCCCAGCGCCGTCGGCAGCGTCGAGACGCGCAGGCCGACTTCGGCTTGGCCGACGCGGATGTTCGCGCGGCCGTCCTGCGGGTGGCGGCGATCGGCGACGTCGAGCTTCGCGATGATCTTGATGCGCGAGACCACCGGACCGACGCCGACGTAGCGCGGGAGCACCATGCTGTTTCGCAGCAGGCCGTCCACGCGGTACCGGACGTTGGTCTGTCGCTCCTCCTGCTCGATGTGGATGTCGGAGGCGCGCATCTGCACGGCGCGCGCGAGGATCGCGTCCACCAGCTGCACGACGGGATCGCGCACCGGTTCCGTCGCGCCGTCGCGATCGTCGGCCGGTTCGTCGACGACCTCGACGCGGTCGCGCTGCTCGACGCGTTCGAGCAGGTCGTAGATCACGTGGTCGGGCGTCAGCACGCGCGCCAGCAGCTCGTCCACCCGCCCCGGGGGACAGTAGAACGCCTTGACGGCGCGGCCCGTCACGTTGCCGACGTCCTGCTGCGCGTCCGGGTCCAGCGGGTTCGCCATCGCGACGTCAATCGATCGATCGCTCGCCCCGACGGGCAGCAGCATGTGCGTGCGGCAGAGACGCTCGGGCACGAGGCGGAGCGTGGCCTTGTCGATCTCCTGGCGCGAGGGGGCGAGGTAGTGGATCCGGTAGGCCTGCTCGACGATCCGGCCGATCTCCTCCGGCTGGAGCAGCCCCGCGGCGACGATCGCCTGCGCGAGGTACGGGCTGCGGCTCGCCCGCGCCTGCTCGATGAATTCGACGGGAAACTGTGGCAGGGCCTTCACGAGGCGAACGAGCCACTCGTTCTTGAAGCGCTGCTCGGGGGCCATTTGGCCACCTCCCACACGCGGGGAACGGTGCGCGGTGCGTGTCAAGGGCATGGTACCCCAGGTGACGTAGCCTCGGCGATCCCGTATGCTCATTCTCTCGTGGGCACACGGAACACCCGCGCGTAAGGTCCACATGGACGCCACCTCCCAGACGTTGAAACCGTGGGTCACCTTCGCGGGGTGCGTGCTCGTCGTGGTCGTCCTCTACTGGGCGCAGGCCGTCTTCATTCCCGTGGCCCTCGCCATCCTGCTCACGTTCGTCCTCACACCCCCCGTGACGTGGCTCGAACGCTGGATCGGCCGCGTGCCGGCGGTCCTGACGGCGGTGAGCCTCGTGTTCCTGATCGGCGGCCTCGCGGGATGGGGACTCGTGCGTCAGATGAACCATCTGGCCGACGACCTGCCACGGTATCGCGCCAACGTGCTCGAAAAGATCGCGGATGTGCGCGGCGCGGGGAAGGGGGCTCGGTCGAGAAACTGCAGGAGACCATCGACGACATCAAGACGGACCTCGAGAAGACCGAGAGCCCGAGAGGCACGGTGTCCCGCCCGGTCGTGGTGACCTCGGAGCAGGTCCCGGGTTTTCCCGGCTTCACGTGGCTCAGCCCGATCATCGGTCCCCTAGGCACCGCCGGCCTCGTGGTGGTGCTGGTCGTCTTCATGCTGCTCGAACGCCGGGACCTGCGCGACAGACTGATCGGCCTGTTCGGGCAGGGGCGCCTCACCACGACGACCAAGGCGTTTGACGAGGCGGGGACTCGCGTGAGCCGTCAGCTGCTGATGCAGACGCTCGTCAACGGGGTCTACGGGATCGTTGCGGGTGTCGGGCTCTACCTGCTCGGCGTGCCGTACGCGCTCGTATGGGCGGTTCTGGGCGCGCTGCTTCGCTTCGTGCCGTACGTGGGACCCGTGCTCGCCGCGGGCGCGCCGATCCTGGTCAGCCTGGCGGCACTCGAGGGGTGGATGGGACCGCTGGCGGTGGTGGGTCTGTTCGTCGCGCTCGAGCTCTTCACGAATCTCGTGCTCGAGACCGTCCTCTACGCCGGCGCCGCCGGCGTGTCGCAGGTGGCGCTACTGGTGTCCGTCGCGTTCTGGACGTGGCTGTGGGGACCGCTCGGCCTGTTGATGGCGACGCCGCTGACGGTCTGTGTCGTGGTGCTCGGGAAGCACGTGCCGGGGCTCGAGTTCATGGGGCTGCTGATGGCCGACACGCCGGCGCTCGCGCCCGACTACGGGTATTACCAGCGCCTGCTGGCCCGCGATCAGAGTGAAGCCGCGGACCTGATCGAGCGTCACATCAAAACCGAGCCGCCGCACCTCGTGTACGACGCGCTGCTCCTGCCGGCCGTGAATTACGCGGAACGCGACCGGATGGAAAAGCGCCTGTCCGTCGAGGAGGAACTCGCCGTCATCGACGTGACGCGGGAGCTGCTGGCTGACGCGGCGGCCCTCATCCAGGAGCTGCATCCCGAGACCGTCGCGCCTCTCGAACAGCATGAGCCGCCGCCTCCCGCGCCGCGGGAACCGCTGCGCGTGCTGGGCTACGCGGCCAACGGGGCCGGTGACGAGCTCGCGCTGACGATGCTGGCGCATCTCGTCACGGATCTGCCGATCAGCATGGAGATCATCGCCACGCGCATGCAGGCGACGGAGCTGGTGGCCTTCGTCCGGGATCGGGGGTACACGGTGGTGTGCCTGGCCGATCTGCCGCCGAGCCCGCCCTCCAAGACGCGGTATCTCGTGCGGAGGCTGCACGCGGCGTTACCGGACGTGCGCATCCTGGTCGGACGGTGGGCGCCTCCCGCGCTGGCGGATGAGAGCGGCGCCAGCTTGCGCGAGGCGGGCGCGACGCTGGTGGCATCCACGCTGATGGAGACGCGCACCTACTTCGGGGGTCTGATGGAGATGCCGAGGCCGCCACTGCCGCCAGGAGCAGCCGAAGGCCAGCCGACGGCCACGGACGCGACCGTCTAGCAAGGCTCGCTCGGTTTCAGCCCGGAGAAGCGGATCATCGCTCGAGCAGGAGCATGGTCACGGCGTGCTGGCAGCTAGCCGCGCCTTACCCGGCGATCGAAACGTCCCTCCATCGTCTTTGCCTCCGACCGGTCTCTGCCGGCGCGGTGACGGCATCTGCTCTTCCACGTCGGCGTTGCCTTGGTGCCGAAGGACGACGGCAGCCTGCAGCGGTCGAACCTCGACGCCACGGTTCACGGCGTGAACGTTCGCAAGGCCGGCTGGGTGCCGCCGACAGGGCGCTCCGAGCGCCCGCCATGCTTGCCGGGGGCGTGGCAACGCTGCCGGCGCTCGAGAGCTTGTGAACGGGCTCGTCGCCGCGCGCACACTGCAACGCGGTCGAACATCCTCGCACACGTGAAGGCTATCGCATTCCGCCGGAGATCATCAGTCGTTGCGTGTAGTTCACTGTGGTCCAGGTGCGTTTGAGAGTATTGTAACGAGCGATGCCTCAGAAGAAACTCAGTGTCGCAGTGCCCATCGTCGTGGCAACGGTGATCCGGCCAGTCGCCACGAGACTGAACCGCATCGAGGATCTCTTAATCGAGATGCGAGCGGTGCTCGACTTTCACTTGAAGCGGATCGACGCGCTTCAGGGGCAGGTGGACATCCTGATTGAAGCTGGCGCCAAGCGGACCGTCCGCATCACCCGGAGCACGAAGAAGTAGCCGTGGTTGTTGCCAAGTTTACAAAACCTGGCGGGAAACGTTCATCGAGGGATGTCAATCGAGCTTCGAATCGTCTCGAACTGAGCCCGCGTTCGAGTCGCCGCCCGCGTCCACCGCCCATCGGGACCGTCGGTTCGCCGAAGGGGCCGGCCATGGAATCGAAGCAGGATGGGACGTTCAATGCCCAGGCGTTCCTCGACTCGGCGGGAGTCGCGAGAAGGATCGTGGAGTATCGGCGAGCTGACGTCATCTTCAGTCAAGGCGATCCCTGTGAGAGCGTTCTGTACATCCAAAAGGGTGGCGTAAAGATCTCGGTGCTTTCGAAGACAGGGAGACAGGCGGTCGTGGCGATGCTGGGCCCCGGCGACTTCTTTGGCGAAGGAGGCTTGGCGGGTCAACCCGTCCGCATGGGAAGCGCGACCGCGAGCACTAACACCACCATTCTCTTCGTGGACCAGCATGAGATGGTGCGCCTACTGCACGAGCAGCACGCGATGTCTGATCGGTTTATCGCTCACCTGCTGACGCGCACCATCCGGATCGAGGAAGACCTCGTCGACCAGCTCTTTAGCTCCAGCGAAAAACGCCTCGCGCGAAAGCTGTTGCTGCTCGCGCGGTACGGCGACCCAGACAAACCAGTGCGGACCGTCCCAGCGATCTCGCAGGAGACGCTGGCGGAAATGGTCGGCACGACGCGATCGCGCGTGAATTTCTTTATGAAGAAATTCCAGCGACTGGGGTTTATCGACTACAAAGATGGGCTCAGGGTCCACAACTCGCTGCTCGCGGTCGTCTTACACGATTGACAAAACCCACAACACATCGGCGCCGGCTACGTGAACGTGACGGTTCGCGGCGAGGGCGGTGACGACAGACGCCGGCGCCGCGGCGGCGCGGTGCGTCGGCGAGTTAGTGTCAGTACACATTCGACAGGCGGTCAGCCGCGAGGAACTTCCAGGTGGGGCATCGGGGCTGCGGCGAAGAGCCGGCGGCACGGACCCGCCATCCAGCGCGCGACACGAGCCGATCGTATGCGTCGCGCGGAATCGGTCGCAATCCCGGTGTTGGCATACATCTGTCGATATAACTTGGAGCTGAGCACGAACGCGAGCCGGCCCTTCCACGTCCCGGCGACCTGCGATCGCCGCCAGACCCGTGGCAGGGCATAGAAGTGGTCCCACACCCCCTGCGTGCGGCGCCGGATTTCGTCGGGCGACATCACGGGATGGGGTGCGAAGGCCTTCGGACGGTCCGCCTGCGGGATGAGCCAGTGTCGGGTGACGGGAATGCCGCCGACGGTCGCGGCGTCTCCGCCCACCTCGCGTTCCCACCGCTCGAAGTCGACGGTACCCGGATAGGGCGTCAGCATGACGAACTGCGCAAAGGTGATGCCCGCACGCTCTGCCAGGTCGGCGGTCGCCTTGAACGTCTCAGGACGGTCGCTCGGCAAGCCGAAAATGAACGACCCCAACACATGCACGCCGTGCAATCGGAACGTCTGCAGGCGCTCGACCAGCTGTTCGCCCACCAGATTGAATCCCTTGTGCACGTCCTTCAGGCCTGCCGGTGTGACCGCCTCCACGCCGACGAGCGCCCCGCGAATTCGCGCACGCGCCATGGCCTGCAGGAATGCCGGATCTTCTGCGGCCTCCATGGTGATCTGGGTGAAGAACACCATATCGTCAGGGAGCTTGGCCAGTCCGTCCATCAGGGCGAAGCGCTCGGCGCGAACGGCTTCGAGCTCGCGCAGGTGCGACGGGTCGCTCCGGCGCGCGGCCTGGGCCAGGTCTGCAAGCGTCACAGGGTAAAAGTTGTCGTCAGCGAGCGCGATGAACCGGAACCCTCGTCGCCGTAACTCCACCGCCTCGCGGATCACGTTCTGGACGGCCGCTTGCCTCGGGGTCTGGCCATCGGTGCGCCACACCGAGCAGAACGAGCAATGCTTGGGGCACCCGCGCACCGTCTGGATCGATCCCCACATATACCGGTCTTTGGGTAGGAGATCCCATCGGGCGGGCGTGAAACTTTCGCCACCGATTCTTCCTGCTTCGTAAATCTCCCGCGGCGTTCCCGCGGCGCAGTCGTCGATGACGGTCGCCCACATGACATCGCCGTCCCCGCGGACGACGGCGTGTGCGCCTCCGCGTGCATGGGCCTCGGCCGGATAGAGCGTCGCGTGAATGCCGCCGAAGACGACGAAGGCGCCGCGCGCACGCGCGAGTTGTCCGACTTCGTAGCCACGCAAGGCGTTTCCGGTATGGATCCCGATACCGACGACATCGCCCGGAGCGAGCTGCGCCGCGTCAAAGGGATCCAGCGTTTCATCAGCGATGACGGGATCGCCGCAGCGTGAGGGCGTGGCGGCCGCGAGCACATACAGCCACCGCGGCGTAATCACAGCCGTCCCAAAGGACACATGACTCGGGTTGACGAGGAACACACGCATGCCATCCCCCTCCTCGGGGAGTGCGACGCAAGGCGCACGGTTTACTGAGGCTGAAAGTCTTTCGCGACAGCTTTCCCGGCGCGGGTAAAGAAACGACCGATTGAGACGCCGGCGCTCCGAGCGTGGGCAGCTGTCGCCAGAGCGGCGCGCGTGGCACCGCTGGCGGCAGACGTCGTGGAGGCGCTGACTACTTCCCAGGGAGCCGCGACAGGCGGTGGCGCCGAAGCGATGCCAGCCCGTGGCGAGGGGAGCAAGGGTACTGCGAGCACGGCCGCGCTGAGGTCCGCCACAATGACGCGGCTCTCGAGTGGCACTGTCGGAGGGGCGTCCAGCGTTTCCTGCGTGCCCGGAAATGGGTGAACTGCCGCTTCCGGTGGGCCGGACTGTACCGGACGCACCACCCGCTTGGACAGGTGGCGCTGCGGCGGCTTCAGCCCCCCAGCGGTGGCGTTCACCTTCGTGCGGAGTGTCGGCGAGCGGCGCACGTCGATTGCCGGCGCCGGGGGGGGGGGGGGGGCTACGGCCACCGCCGCGAGGAATATCACGGCGGGTGCCAGTTGCGTCGACACCACGACGGCGAGTGCCAGAGCGGTCACGCTCACGAGGCTCGTCGCGCTGGCGATCCGCGCGCTCCGGTCGCGGCTGGGATCGAGCAGACGGCCGACCCGCACGCGTAAGACCGACGCCGTCGTTGTCGCGGTCGGCACGCCAGCGACGAACGTAAGCCCCCCGGCTTTCGGACTCGACGCCGCAGCCGCCGCGAGCAGAGAAGAGGCGTAGCGGCGCGTCGCCCCGGTGCGCGACACGACGCGATCGTCGCACGCGGCCTCGCGATCGAGATCCATCCGTCGCGTGAGAAATCGCACCGCCGGGTGCAGTCCAGCGAGACTGACGACGACGGCCTGCAGCAGCTGTGACCAGTCGTCGTAGCGATCGAGATGCGCCTGCTCGTGCATCACGATCTCATCCAGCGACGCGTCGCTGACCGCGTCGGCCACGCAGCGCGACACGAGGACAACGGGCCGGCCGAGGCCGAGCGCGCAGGCTCCTGTCATGCGGTCGGAGGTGCGAAGTTCGGCTGCCCGGTGGCCGCCGGCGCGAGCCGCGATCCACAGCGGGAGGCGCGCCTCGCGCGAAGGGTCGAATGGCGAGGAGGTGCGCTTCAACCGCCCGAGGGCACGGCAGCTCCTCGCGATCCGCAGGGTGCCGACGGCGGCTGTCATCGCCCAGATGGCGACCGCGCAGGCCACCACGCCGTCAGGAATCGCCGGCAACATCAGCACACGGGCGGCATCGAGGGCACCTGTCAGATCTGGCGTGGACGGCGTACCCGCGATGATCCTCGCGAGGCCGTGAGCGACCGGAATGGCCAGCACGGCGGCGAGCGCGAGCCACCACACGGCATGACGAGTCGCAGCGTTGAGCCGGGGCATGGCCCGAACCGCCGCTGCGGTGACCCAGGCGATTGCCAGTCCCTGCCACAGCCAGGTCACTATAAGGGTCATCGTCGGCGTCTCGTCTTGCGCGCGGCGCCGTCTTTATCCGGCGGCGCGTGTTCGATCAGCTCGCGCACGCGGCGGAGCTCGTCGGCATCCGTTCGCTCGTGCCCGAGCAGGTCGAGCACCAGCAGACGAGGCGAGTCGTCGAAGAACCGATTCAGCACCTGCGACAGCGCGCTGGAGCGCGCCTCGCTCTGATCGACGACCGGTAGGTACGTAAACGCACGCCCGACCTTCTCGTGCGTGACATAACCCTTCCGCTCAAGAATGCCGAGAGTCGTGAGCACGGTGTTATACGCAGGTCTGTGCCGGCCGGCGAGACGCTCGACCACGTCTCCGACGTTTGCGCGCTTGAGTTCCCAGAGCACTCGCATGATGCGCAGTTCGGCGTCCGTAAGCCCCGGCGATGGTGGTCTGGCCATGGCGTGTTCCACTGAGCACCTAATTCGTTAGGAGCACGGAAGCAGCCTAGC
>JBBECO010000254.1:0-12001 GCA_040881785.1 Vicinamibacterales bacterium | reverse complement strand
ATCACGACGCACGGATCGAATCATCCCTCCGGCGCCAAGCAGACACGGTAGGAGTTGCCATGATGCGCACCGCGTTCGTCGTCACGATGATCATCGCCCTGCCGGTCGGTCTCGCGGCCCAGGAAGTCCCCCTCGCCACGCCCGCTGCCCCCGTGCTCGTCACGGGGTCGGTCTCGACCGGCGTCGGCCAGGTCGATAACGACACCAGCTCCAGTAAGCTCACCGAATACCGCGACATTCCCGACCGCGCATTCGTGCCGAGGCTGGCCCTGAGCGTCGTCGACACCCGGAACGGCCGGTTCGTGGATTTCGGCGGCACCAACGTCAGCCTGCGGGACCAGCGGCTCTTCGCCCGGGCCGGCGTAGCCGGCATCTGGCGGGCCGAAGCGGACTGGAACGAAGTCCCGCATCGCTTCAGCAACAAGGCGCAGACGCCGTACATCCAGCGCGGACCGGGGCTCTTCGAGGTCCCGGCGCATGTGCCGATCACGTTCAAGAAGCTCGGCACCGCCGCGGCCGATGCGCCGAGCGTGCGCGCCAGCGACGCGCTGATCGGCGCGTATGCGGCGAGCTATGTCCATCCAACGCCGCTCGAGACCGAGACGACGATGGGGCGCTTCGCCCTGAACTACGCCGGATGGGACGCGCTCAGCGTCGGTGCGGCGTACAGCCGCCGCGGCCAGTTCGGCCAGGAGTGGACGTTCGGCCCGATCGGCGACCGCCCGCCGAGAACGCTGAACATCCAGCTGACCGAGCCGATCGACTCGCTGACACAGGAGTTGACGCTGTCAGCCGAGCGGCTCACGGAGAACTACGCCCTGCAGGTCAATTATCTGTTCTCGGATTTCGCCAACAGGGTCGACACCCTGGTCTGGGAGAACATCTACACGACCGCGGCGCCCGACGCGACCTACGACGTGTGGGACCGCGCGGTTTCGACGTATGGACGCAGGCCTCTCGAGCCGGACAATCGGTACCACAACATGTCGGTCACCGTCGGTCGCGATCTGGTCCTCGACAGCCGGCTGAACGCGACGGTCGCGTACGGACGGCTGGAGCAGAACCAAACGCTGCTGCCGTACAGCTACAACGTGGACCTGCTGGCCAATCCCACGCTTCCGCGGGCCACGGCGATGGGCAGTATCGATACGCTGCAGTTCCTGCTCGACTACGCCATCAACCCGCTGCCGCGGCTGAACATCCGCGCCTGGACGCGTCATTACGGGCTGGACAACAACACGCCGGAAGACAACTGGCAATACGTGACGTCCGATACGTCGAATCTCAACGGCACTGCCAGCTACAAGAACAAGCGAGTGAGTCTCGCGTATGCGACCGATCGCACCAACGCCGGC
The DNA here is from genome assembly GCA_040881785.1 of Vicinamibacterales bacterium. Classification (GTDB taxonomy): domain Bacteria; phylum Acidobacteriota; class Vicinamibacteria; order Vicinamibacterales; family 2-12-FULL-66-21; genus JACDCA01. Next base: position 10,646 of record JBBECO010000254.1, on the reverse strand, counting down.
GCGGAAGCCACCTACCGCCTGCGTCCGTGGCGGAGCAGTCTCGGCGTCCGGTATGAGCTGGAGTCGGCGTCGCGCAACTACCGTGAGGCCGACACCACCGAAAACCGGATCGGCGTCACCTATCGCGCGCGTCCCTACCGAGGGGTAAACCTTCGGGGCCGGTATCTGTTCGGCGTGCGCGACGGCTCGTACGACCCGTTCGTCACGAGGGCCAGCTACTGGTACGCACCGGCCGATGCCGGAACCGACGCCGACAACCCGCAATTCTCGTTCAGCAATCATCCCGACATGCGCCGGTTCGACGTGTCGGATCGCCGCCGGAACCAGGCGGAGCTGACCCTGACGGTGACGCCGGGCGACGTGTTCTCCGTCTCCGCAAGCGTGCGCTACCGGGGGGATGATTTCGACTCGGATGTGACATCGATCCAGCCGCTCGCCGGGACGTCGTTTGCCGCCGCGGCAGGACGCACGCCGGGCACGCAGCTCGGCCTCCTCGAGGACCGCCGCACACGCTACGCGCTGGACGTGTTCTACCTGCCCCGTGAGCGCGTGTCGCTCAACGCGTTCCTGGCGGTCGACAGCGGCAACCAGTTGCAGCGCGGCCTGGAGTTCCAAGAGAACAACAAGACGAATGCTGGCGTGGTCGAGACCGCGGAGCTGGGCCCCTGGACGCGCGCCTCCAGCCAGTGGACGGCCGACACCGACGACCGCATCTTCACCGCCGGCCTGGGCGGTCTCTTCACCCTCGTCGAGGACCGTCTGATCTTGAATGCGTCGTACACGCTCTCGGCCTCCGACATGGACGTCGCCTACGCGGGGTTCGGGGTCACGAACTGGGACGGGACGCCGTTTCCGCCGAACCATCAGTTCGCGTTCACCTCGCCCCCCCGCGTGAATCAGGACTGGCACGTGCTGGATCTTCGCGCGGAGCTGCCGCTGTTCCAGCGGACGGTGTTCACCATCGGCTACACCTACGAGCGCTTCCGGACCGACGACTGGCAACAGTCGGCCAGTCAGCCCTGGGTGGAGTCGGTCGGGAGCGAATTCCTCCTGCGCGACACGTCGCGTTCCCATCAGTGGGGGAACCGGCTGTTCAACCTCGGAGCGTTTCTGGCCCCCTCATATGACGCTCACTTCGGCTATGCGGCGTTCACCTATCGATTCTGATCCGACCGGGCGGCCATCGGCGACGGCCACGGGGGGGCTGCAACGACAGGCCCACGGGCTGCACCGCCTCGTGGGCAACACGCCGTTGCTCGCCATCCATTACCGCCGGGGCGGGACGACGCGGACGGTCTACGCGAAATCCGAGCAGCTCAATCTGACCGGCGGCATCAAGGATCGGATGGCCCTGCACATCATCGAGCAGGCCTATCGCGACGGCCGGCTCGCGCCCGGCGACACGATCGCCGAGGCGACCAGCGGGAACACCGGGATCTCGTTCGCCGCGATCGGCCGCGCGCTTGGACATCCCGTGACGATTTTCATGCCCGACTGGATGAGCCGCGAGCGGCGCGACCTGATCGCCAGCTTCGGCGCGACGATCGTGGGCGTCACGCGCGAGGACGGCGGCTTTCTCGGCTGCATCCGGCTCGCGAACGAGCTGGCGGCATCCGATCCGCGCGTGTTCCTGCCGTCCCAGTTTTCGAACGACGCCAATCCCGCGGCGCACGAGGCGACGACCGGGCCCGAGATCCTCGAGCAGCTCGCCCTCGCAGGGCTCTCGCCGGACGCCTTCGTGGCCGGCGTGGGCACCGGCGGCACCGTCATGGGCGTCGGGCGCTACTTGCGCACCTTCCGGGCGTCCATTCGGATCCATCCGCTCGAGCCGTCCGAGTCGCCGACCCTGTCGACGGGCCACAAGAACGGCCAGCACCGGATCCAGGGGATCTCCGACGAGTTCATTCCGCCGGTCGTGCACCTCGAGGCGCTTGACGACATCGTGGCGGTGCCGGACGGCGATGCGATCCTGATGGCGCAGAAGCTGGCGCGCGAGCTGGGCCTGGGTGTCGGGATTTCGTCAGGCGCCAATCTGGTGGGCGCCATCGAGCTCCAGGAGCGCATGGGCGACGAGGCCACCGTCGTCACGGTGTTTCCCGACTCGAACAAGAAGTATCTGAGCACAGACCTGCTGCGCGAGGAGCCCGTGCGCGACGGTTACGTCTCACCGGAGACGCAGCTGACGGGATTCAGCGCGCTGCCGAGGGTCTGCTCTGGGTGCATCGATTTCTAGGCACCGCCGCAGCCGTTCGGCCTGGGGCTTGCATATAATTCCTACACAGACTTTTTTTGGAGGGGGAACAATGCGTCGTTTATTTGTGGCAATTATCGCGATCGGGGTCTTCATCGTTCCTGCGACCAGCATGGCCGGACAGGACAAAGATCTTGTCGCAAAAGGGGAGAAGCTCTACGCGGCCAACAAGTGCGGCAGCTGCCATTCCATCGAGGCGAAGGGCAACAAGAAGGGGCCGCTCGACGACGTCGGGACCCGGCTGACCGCCGAGGAACTGCGCCGCTGGCTCACGCATCCGGCCGAGATGACGGCGAAGGTGAAATCGACGCGCAAACCGCTGATGAAGCCGTACGCCAAGCTGACGGCGCCGGAGCTCGACGCGCTCGTCGCTTACATGCAGACGCTGAAGAAGAAGTAAGCCGCACCCCACGCGCGTGCGTATTCGAGGCGTTGTCGCATCGGCCGTCGCCCTGTGGGCGCTCGCACTCAGTTTGTCAGTGCGGGCGCTCCCCGGCACTGTCGCTATCCCGCAACCGCCTGCCGAGGCCCCGGCGGCCGCCCAACCCACGCTCACGAACACCGACTGCTTCGACTGTCACGACGACGATTCGGCGGCGCGCGCCGACGGACGGTCCGTCACGGTGAAGCCGGCGGCCGTCGAACAGTCGATCCATGCGTCCATGGACTGCGTGGACTGCCACCAGGATCTCGCGACGGCCGAGCTGCCGCACGCCGAGACGCTGAAGAAGGTCGACTGCGCCGGCTGTCACGGCGACGCCGACGAGCTCTTCAAGGTGAGCGCGCACGCCAAGGCGCGCGCAGACGGTTCCCTGGTCGCCGCCTCCTGTGTGGATTGCCATGGCACCCACGACATCCGGCCGAAGACCGATCCCGAATCCAAAACACACCACTTGAACGTGGCCGCGACCTGTGCCGCCTGTCACGGGAATGCCGAGATCATCGCCAAGGGGCACATGCCGCGAGACATGACGCAGGCCTTCGCCGACAGCATCCACGGGAGGGTGCTCAACAAGAGCGGCCTGATGGTGGCGCCCACCTGCAGCAACTGCCACGGCGCGCACGACATCCGCCCGCCGAAAGACCCGGAAAGCCGTGTGGGGATGGGCAACGTCGCCTCCACGTGCGGCACCTGCCATGAGGGGATCGCCCGGCAGTTCAAGGGCGGCGTGCACGCCGCCGTCCTCGAGACCGGCGCGACCAACGCCCCTGCGTGCCAGACCTGCCACACCTCCCACTCCGTGCAGCGGTCGGAGAGTCGTGGCTGGCAGCTGTCGGTGATCAACCAGTGCGGCACCTGCCACGCCGAGCGGATGTCCACCTTCCGCGACACGTTCCATGGCCAGGTCTCGACGCTCGGCTCGCGCAGCGCCGCAGGCTGCGCGGATTGCCACGGCGCCCACGAAATCCTGCCCGCGACCGATCCTCGGTCGCCGATTGCGCCGGCCAACCTGGTCGCGACGTGCGGCAAGTGCCATGAGAACGCGAACGCGAACTTCGTCAAGTTCGACCCGCACGCCAACAAGCACGATCGCGCCCGGAATCCGGCGCTCTACTACACGTCGAAATTCATGATCGTCCTCCTGTTCGGCGTCTTCGCCGCCTTCGGCCTGCACACGGTGCTATGGCTCGGCAAGGAGGCTCGCCTGAAGCGGGAGCGCCGCGGAAAGCCGGCGGCGCGATGACCATCGAGCGGGTCCCTGCCACCTCCAGGCACGTCATCCGGTTCAGCCGCACGGACCGGCTGATGCACGGCTTTCTCATGTTCAGCTTCCTCGGGCTTGCGCTGACGGGGCTGCCGCTGCTGTTCAGCCACGCGCCGTGGGCGTCTGCGCTCGCGCGCATGCTGGGCGGCGTGACGGTGGCCGGCGTGCTGCACCGGATCTTCGCGGTGATCCTGATTGCGGTGTTCGTCACGCACGTCGCACGGCTGCTCCGGCGTGTGTACGTCGAGAAGGACTACTCGATCTTCTGGGGACCGTCCTCCATGGTGCCGCAGCCGCGCGACCTGCGGGAACTGCGGGGGCACGTGCTCTGGTTCCTCGGGCGAGGTCCGCGCCCCGCGTTCGAGCGCTACACCTACTGGGAGAAGTTCGACTACTGGGCGGTCTTCTGGGGCATGGCCATCATCGGCGGATCAGGCCTGATGCTCTGGTTCTCGGAGCAGTTCTCCCGCGTGCTGCCCGGCTGGGTCTTCAACATCGCGCTGGTCGTTCACGGCGAAGAAGCGCTGCTGGCGGTGGGCTTCATCTTCACCATCCATTTCTTCAACGGACATCTGCGCCCCGAGAAGTTTCCCATGGACATGGTGATCTTCACCGGCAGCGTGCCGGAGTCCGAACTCCAGCACGAACGCGCGGCGGAATACGAGCGGCTCAGGCGATCGGGGGATCTCGAGCGTCTCGCCGTCAAGCCCCCCCGCCGTTCGACCTGGCGTCTCGGCCGCGCCGTCGGGACGATTGCCCTTACAATTGGCACGGCGCTCGTCATCCTCATCGTGTTTGCGCTGATCACCACATAGCGGTTGTCCGCAGGAGAACGCATGGCCTGGAACGCTCCCCGCCAGCTCAGGAACGGCATATCCATCGCCGGGATGGTCCTCACGACCATCACGGCGGTCCTCTTTCTGGCGGTATTCCTCGCGGAGCTCTTCGGTCTTCACACCAACCCGTACTTCGGCATCGTCTTCTTCCTGGTGATGCCCGCGCTCTTCATCCTGGGGTTGCTGCTGATCCCGCTGGGCATGTGGCGCGAGCGCGTGCGTGTGCGAGCCGGAGGGGCGGCGCGCACCGGCTGGCCGCGCCTCGATCTGAACAACCCCGTGCACCGGAACCGCGTCGCGCTCGTCCTCGCCCTGACGCTCGTGAACGTCGTCATCGTTTCGCTCGCCGCGTACCGCGGCGTGCATTTCATGGACTCGCCGGAGTTCTGCGGGGAGGTCTGTCACGAGGTGATGGAACCGGAGTACACGGCCTACCAGGATGGACCCCACTCACGGGTGGCGTGCGTCGGGTGTCATATCGGTCCCGGCGCCCCGTACCTGGTGAAAGCCAAGGTCGACGGCGCCCGGCAGGTCGTGGCCGTGCTGATGAACTCGCACGCCCGGCCGATCCCGGCGCCGGTCCACACGCTGCGTCCGGCCCGCGAGGTCTGCGAGCAGTGCCATTGGCCGGAGAAGTTCCACGGCGACAAGATCGTCACGAAACGCGAATACGCCAACGACGAGGAGAACAGCGAAACGACGACCACGCTGCAGATTCACGTCGGTGGCGGCAGCGAGCGCATTGGCGTCGCCACGGGTATCCACTGGCACATGAACATCGCCAACGAAGTCGACTACGTCGCGTTGGACCCGCAGCGGGAAGTCATCGGCTACATCCGCGTGAAGGACCGGACCGGGGCCGTGCGCGAATACTTCGTCGATGGCGTCTCGGAAGACCAGTTGAAAGCCGGCGAGATGCGCCGCATGGATTGCGTCGATTGTCACAACCGGCCGGCACACCGCTTTGCCCACAGCCCGGAGAGCGCCATCGACGCCGCGCTCGCGTCGGGCGCCATGCCGCGGACCCTGCCATTTGCGCGGCGCGAGGCGCTCGCGGCGCTCGAGGGACCGTACGCGGACCGCGCGACGGCGGAACGCGAGATCGCGACAAAATTGACCGCTTTCTATCGGTCGCTCCCCGGCGACCTGGCCCGGACCCGGTCCGACGAGATCGAACGCGCCGTCAGGGCGACGCAGGCGGCGTACACGAAGAACGTCTTCCCGCGGATGAACGTGACCTGGGGGACCTATCCCAATCACATCGGCCACACCGAGTCGAACGGCTGCTTCCGCTGCCACGACGACGAGCACAAGACACGGGACGGCCGGACGATCAGCCAGGAATGCACGCTGTGCCACACGGAGCCGCAGTAGGAGGGCGGTTGCCCGCCGGGGGCGAGGCGATCAGCTTTCCACGGTGGCCGGACGCAGCGCGGACGGCCGGAGGCGCCGTTTGAAGAGCGGACGCGCGGCGATCCGCAGCGCGCGGCGCCACAGCTCGTAGCCGTAGAACCCGCCGGTCCGCGGCGCAAGCATCGCCGCATCGTCAGGATTCACCACCAGGCTGACCTCGATGTTCGGCGCCAGACCGATCGGGATGCGATGGCGGCGGCAGGCGTCGTACATCGCGGCCATCACGCGCCGCATGTCGTCGTACGTCGGCGGGGCCCAGTCTTCCATGTCGGACCCGATCGTCGGCCGGAAGATACAGACGGTGGGGAAGGCCCCGGCGCGCGTGATTCGCTCGATGCCGTCGAGCGTGTGCTCGATCGGTTCGATGCCCGCGATCAGTTCCCCCGACACGGCCCCGCGCGGCAGCCGCGCGGCGCAGTACTCCATCGCGACGAAGAAGAGGTCCTGTCCGAGCGTGCGGGCCTTGCCGGGACAGATTCTCGCGAACCACTCGGGGTCCAGCAGCTCGACGCAGAACGAGAAGTGGTCCACGCCCAGGGCGATCAGGCGGTCGTAGCGCGAGAAGTCGCGTTCGGGCGTGAGCTGCACGCCGACCAGCATGCCGACGCGCTCCTTGATGGCGCGCACGTAGGGTTCGACGTGTTCGAGCCCGTGTCCCCCCTCGAAGCCGCCGTTGAGGTGCACGAACGTCGCGCCGGACTGCTCCTTGGCCGCGCGGCACGTCTCGACGACGTCGTCGATGTCCTTGGTGGCGGTCTCGGCGCCGCCGACATTCTGACCGGTCGTGCAGAACCGGCACTGCAGCGAGGTCTTCCAGAATTCACAGACCGGATTGATGTAGATCCCCAGATAGGTGCCCTGGAGCACGCCCACGCGCGCCATCGGGGTGCCATGCGATGTCTCCCAGCCGTACCAGACGGGCCGTTCCGGCACGCGGATCGGATAGCGGAAATGTTCGCGCTCGTCGTGAATTTCCAGCCCCCGGGAGCCGTTGTGCAGGACGTACGGCGAGGTCTGGACGAAGCTCTCGACGACGGGAGCGTTCATCCAGATCTCGCGTTTCATCCAGGAGCCGGTGGGGATGACGAGCTCGAGGCCGGACCCCAGGCCGGCGCGCGTCCGCCGCACGCCGCGCGCGCCGTCCAGCGCCACGTCGTCGGGCACGCGCACGCCCCGGCAGAAGAGGTCGATCTCGAGCTCGCAGGGGTTAAGCATGGCGCATCCCTTCGGCTGGGCGCCATGATGGGAAATGGCGTTTTCCCATCTCCCATTTCCCATTTGCCATGTCTACTTCACCACCAGCGTGCCCTTCATCCCGGCCTGGTAGTGCCCGGCGAAGGTGCAGATGTAGGGGTAGGTCCCCGGTTTTGCGGGCACCTTGAACGTGATCTGGACGGTCTCGCCGGCCCCGGCGAAGGGCGTCTTGGCGATCACGGCAGCCTTCATCGCCGGCGGGATGAAATCGGTGTCGCGGTGCGGCGCGCCGTCCTTCAGGAGTTTGAGCACGTCGGTGCCGAGCTTGAGCACGACCACGTTGTGTGCCATCGCGATCTTGGGAATGAGCCCCTTCGACATCAGCCGGATCGTGATCGTTTCGCCCGGTTTCGCGTTGATGGTGGTCACACTGTACTTCATGTCGTCGGTGGCCACGATGCCGATCACCCGGGCCGGGTCGGCAGCCTTCGCGACGGTCGTGGGGGTGAACGAGGCCGAAACGCACAGCAGGGACAGGGCAGCAAACAACCGCATGAAATCTCCTTGTATGTGAGCGGGAACACCCCGGCGTCTATGCCAGCTTGCCGCGCCTGATGGCATGGGCCTATGACGGCCGTCATACAATCTGTGGATGGTGCATGTGGGCGGGGAGGACGTCGAGGCCGTCCTGAAGGTCACGCCGGTCTTCCGAAAACTGGCGGAAAGCGACCGCAAGACGATCGCCAGGGCGGCGACGGTCCGGCGGTACGAGAAGGGACAGGTGATTTTCGAGCAGGAAACCCCGTCGGACGCCTTCTATACCATCGCGTCGGGGCGCGTGAAGATCTTCAAAATGCTCCCGACGGGCAAGGACCTCATCCTGGAAATCTTCGGCACCGGCGACCCCCTCGGCGCGGTGGCGGCCTACGACGGCCGTCCCTTTCCGGCGAGCGCTGTCGCGCTCGAAGACACGGTCTGCGTCGTGATCCCCCGCGCGATCTTCTTCCGGCTGCTCGAGGAGCACCCGTCGCTCGTCCGGGGCCTGATGTTCGGGATGACGATCCGCATGGTGGAGCTGACCAACCGCCTCGCGCAGTTGAGCGGGACCCGCATCGAGCCGCGGTTCGCGCGGCTCTTCCTGAAGCTCGCCAGTGAGATGGGGCGCAGCGAGCGCGGCGGCACCTTCATCCCGCTCGCGCTCTCGCGCCAGGAACTGGCCGACATGACCGGCACGACGATCGAGACCGGGATCCGCATCATGAGCCGGTGGGGGAAAGAGGATATCGTCCGCACCGAGAAGGACGGCTTCGTGATCGTGGACCGGCGCACGCTGGAAGCGGTGGCAGCGGAGTAAAGGACGACAGGAGCTAGGAGCCAGGAGCTGGGGCGTCGTTCGATCGCTGGGCTCTCCTCAACATCCGGCCGATATACGAGCCGCTGAGCGTCACGGCCGCTGCCAGCAGCATCGCACCCCCTCGAATCGCCCATGGGGTCTGAAACGTCAGTCCCCACGCCAGCAGCGGGATCGCTGCGGTCCACATGAGAAAGATCGGGCGCGCGAACGCGGCCGAGGGCAGCGCGTTGGCGCCGATCTCTGGCGGACCTCCTCTGGCGTCCATCGCGCGATACCAGGCGTAGAGCGGCACCAGTCGTCCCTGCATCCCGACAACGATCTGGGCGAGGAATCCCACCAGCCCGGCGATGCCGTAGAGCCACATGACGGTCAGGCGCCACGCCGCCGGCACGCCGATGCTCAGTGCCAGGCCGAGCGCCGTCGCGATCACCAGCCACAGCAGCGCGGCGTGCGTTTGCCACGTGGACCAGTCGCGCCGCGGCAGCGCGGGCGGACGCGGCAGGCGGCGCTTCAACGTCAGCCGGATCTGCACGACGAAACTCGCGAGGCCGCCGGTAATGAGGACGGCTCCGAGCGGCACCCACGCCGGACCCGCCAGCAGCGCGGCCACCAGGACGGTCAGTCCGCTTTCGATCAGTACCGCGCTGAGCGCGAGCGAACGGCCGGTCGGCATGGCCGCCGGCAGGATCATCGGGATCAGGCGGTACGAGAGCCCGACGACCATCATCGCCGCCCACCCGACGGCCGCCAGGTGCGCGTGACCGAACATCAGGGCGAGCGGCGAGACGCCGAGGAAGCTGCGCGTGCGGTCGAGACCGAGCAGGATGCCGAGCACGGCGGCCGAGAGGATGTTGAAGAAGGCCAGTGCGACGTGAAGAGCGACGGGCCACGGCGCCGCGGACCCCGGGAGCCCTCGCCACGCGCGCCAGGCGACCCACGCGAAGGCGCCCGAGACCAGGCCCGCCGACCAGGCCATCCCGTCATACGTGTTGATCCAGAAATGGGAGACCATCCCGATGGTCCCGGCCACGAACGACCAGAACGCCACCCAATCGCCCCGCCGGACCGGCATCGGCAGCCGCAGCGCCAGCGGCGCGACGATGTAGAAGGAGCCGAGGATGGAGCCCGACAGCCACGCCAGTGTGACGAGGTGGACGAGGGCGACCATCCGGGGCTGGTAGAACGAGCCCCCCGGCAGCGCCGGATCGACCGCCAGGGTCCCGAGCGCCGCCGCCAGGCCGGCATGGGCGAAGGCGTAGTAGGCGATCGGGAGGGCAGAGGAAGGGGTGAGGTCGCTTCGTGTGGTCATGCTCGCTCAGTCGATTAGGGGATAGCGACGCCCGCCGTCCATATGACCCGCGTCATAGGACGCCCCGCCGGCCCTGGCTATGCTCGGATCATGCAGTCGTCGAGCGCCCAGTCTACGCTTGCGGCGCTGCTCTCCGAGCAGCGTGCGCTGGAGGAACGGCTCCACGGGCTCGAAGCCCGGCCCGAGGATGCCCTGGTGGTCGGCGAGGCCCTTCTGGCGTTTGCCGCCCGCGAAGAGAGTGCCTTCTCGGCTGTGGCGCGGCTGCTGGACCCCGCCGTCCAGCGCGACCTGGCGTGCGAGCACGAGCAGATCGCCGAAGATCTCCAGTTGCTCGAGTGGCTGTTGCGCACGACCCCGGATTCGCCTGACGTGACCGTCCTCACGATGTCGCTGCTGCGGCGCATGCGCCAGCACGTCGACCGCGACGGCCGCCTGCTGGCCCGCGCGGCCGGCCTCGGAGGGTACGGAGATAACGGACTTACAACGGAGGACCGGAGATAACGGAGGGACGAACGGAGTTGCTGCCAAGACGGGCCTGCCGCGCCGGCCGCAGGCCGGCGTTCGGACCGGAGAAAATCCGCAA